>NZ_JBQOUX010000161.1:0-14050 GCF_052216785.1 Streptomyces sp. JW3
GCCCCCGGCCGACGCCACCGCCCCGGGCCCCGGCTATCCGGCGCCGCCGGCCTACGCGGCGTACCCCGCGCACCCGGGATACCCCGGCTACCCGGCGCAGCCGCCGGCGCCGCGGCGGCGCGGGCTGCGGACGGGGATAGCCGTGGCCGTCGCGGTGGCCGTGCTGGCGGGCATCGGCGTCGGCGTGTGGGCGCTGGCCGGCGACGGGGACAGCGCGAACGACGACCGGGCGGGCACCGCTCAGCAGAGCCCGGGCGGGCAGGGCGGCGAGGGCATGCCGGACAGCCCGTTCGGCGACTCGGGCGGCGGCTCCGGCGGCGGGGACGGCGAGTCGCCCGCGCCGGAGGGGTCCGAGGCGCCCCGGATCGAGAGCGGTTCGGTGCCGGACGCGGTCAGCGGGATCAGCCTGCCGGTCCCGGACGGCTGGTACGGGCAGGAACTGACGGTCGGCGCCCAGGTGTCGTCGAACGAGTCGTACAAGTGCCCCGGCAACGACGCGTCCTCCTGCACCAAGGGCGGCGCCTACTCGGCCCCGGCGATGGTGCTGGGCACCGAGGGCTCCACCGCCGAGGAGGTCGCCAAGGCGGACATCTCGGCCAACGCGGAGGAGTCCTACGGCGGCGACAGCTACGGCTCGATCACCTCGCACGACGTGCTGTCCTCCAAGGCGGTCACGGTGGCCGGGCAGAAGGGCTACCAGGTGCGCTGGAAGGCCGTGACGAGCAAGGGCTCGGACGGCTACGTCCAGTCGCTGGCGTTCCCCTCGCCGGCCAACCCGCAGCAGATCGTCGTCGTGCGGTTCGGTGTCGACGTCAGTGAGCAGCAGTCGGTCATCGACGAGATCGTCAAGGGCATCAAGGTGTCGTCCGGCGGCACCGGCGACGGCCAGGACATCTGACCCGCCGTTCCACCCGGCCGCCGCACGCTGTCGGCCGGGTGGAACGCCCTTCCGCTCAAAGGGCGCCCCACCCGGCCGGGGGGTGCGCGCCGCCCCCGTCCCCACGGTGCGGCGCGAGCAGGCCACCGTCCAGTCATCCCACGGACGGTGACCTGGGTCTCAGGTCAGGCCGAGTGCGGGCAGCACCACGGCCTCCACATAGCGGACGAGGTAGTCGCCGTCGGCGTACTCCCCCTCCATCACCGGCCGGATGCGCAGCACGCCGAACATCTGGACCGGCACGAACTCCAGCGCCGGGTGATCGGCGGCCACCTCGCCCCGGTCGATCCCGCGGCGCAGGATCCCCCGCAGCGCGGCGATCTCCGGTTCCACCAGCGCCTCGCGCAGCGCCAGCTTCAGCTCCGGGTCCTCCACCACGGCGTGGCCGAGCGCCTGGAGCAGCCGGGTGTCCTTGCCCGACCAGTCGCCGGCCGCCCGGGCCGCGAGCCGCAGGTCCTCGGCGAGCGAGCCGGAGTCGATGCCCTCGAACCGTACCTGCCGGCGCGAGCGCAGGGCCGCCGCGACGAACTGCGGCTTGGTCCTCCACTGCCGGTAGAGCGTGGACTTGCTGCACCGGGTGGTGACGGCGATGCCCTCCATGGTCACCGCGTCGTAACCGCACTCCCGGACCTGGTCGAGGACGGCGTCGAGGAACTCCTGCTCACGCTCGGGCGTGAGTTTGGAGCGGCGCGAGGTGCCGGCTGGTTCCGGTCGCTCCGCGTCCTGCGACGTCATGGCTGCTGCTCCTCGCTCGTCTCCGGTGCCGGCGGTCAAGTCCGCACCCCCGTGGCTCACTTCGGCCGAAGGTCCATCGGTACGTCACTGTACCGATACGCCAGTGTACCGGTACTCGACCGTATCGGTACACTGGCGTATCGGAACGAAACCGTATCGATGACTCGCACCCACCCGGGGCCGATGTATCGGGACGGTCCGGCCCGTCAGCACACCGCACGCACCACCGTCAGCGAAGGGGCCGGGGGATGAACGCCCGCACCGAGCCTGCTCCAGCGGAGCCGGACGCACCGGCCAGGCCACCCCTGGTCCGGGAGCTCCTGCTCGTGGCCGGGCTCTTCCTCGTCTACAAACTCGGCCGGCAGCTGGCGTCCGGCCACACCGGCGAGGCGTTCCGCAACGCGCACCACGTGTGGGACCTGGAGCGGTGGCTGCGGCTGCCCGCCGAGGACGGCGTCCAGTCGCTGCTGCTGCACGGCGACGTGCTGGTGCACGTGGCGAACACCTACTACGCGACCGTGCATTTCCCGGCCACCGCCGCGTTTCTCGGCTGGCTCTATCTGCGGCGGCCCGGGCACTACGTGTGGGCCCGGCGGATACTGGCCGCGCTGACCGGCGCGGCACTGGTGCTGCATCTCACGTTCCCGCTCGCGCCGCCGCGGATGCTGGCCGGCACCGGCCTCATGGACACCGCCCGCGTCTACGGTCCGTCGGTCTACGGCCCGCCGCGCACGGACACCCTGTCGAACCAGTTCGCGGCGATGCCGTCGCTGCACTTCGGCTGGGCGCTGATGGTGGCGATCGGGCTGATCGCCGCCACCCGGTCCCGCTGGCGGTGGCTGTGGCTGCTGCATCCGCTGCTGACGCTGCTGGTGATCGTGGGCACCGCGAACCACTACTGGCTGGACGTGCTCGTGGCCACGGCGCTGCTCGGGCTGGCGCTCGCGGTGATCCGGCTGCCGCGGCGGCCGGCACCGCGCGCCGACCGGCCGGTCCGGGCGAGCGGCGGCCGGCCCCGGCTCAGGCCCCGTCCGCAGCCGGCGGAACGGCGCCGGCCGGTGGGGGCGGGCCGATGAGCGCCGCGCTGGTCGCCGTCGCGCTGTCCCTGGTCTCCGCCGTCGCCTACGCGGCCGCGGCCGTGGCCCAGGAGCGGCTGGCCGCCCGCCGCCCGGGCACCGGCGTGCTGCGGCTGCTGCGCGGCGGGGCGTGGTGGTGGTCGGTGGCGCTGAACGCCTCGGCCGCGCTGCTGCACGTGGGGGCGTTGAAGTACGGCCCGCTGACCGTGGTCCAGCCGCTGGGCGCGCTCACCCTGGTCGCGGCGGTGCCGATGGGGGCCCGGCTGGCGGGCCGACGGGTCAGCGCGGTCGAGTGGCGGGGCACCGGGCTGACCCTGCTCGGGCTCGGCGCGCTGCTGGTCACGGCGTCCGGTCCGGCCCCCGACGACGTGCTGAGCGGGTCGGAGGCGGTGGCGGTGGCCGGGGTGACGGCGGTCCTGATCGGGCTGCTGGCCCGGCCCGGCGCCCGGCCCGGACTGCGGCACGCGAGCGCGTCCGGGGTGGCCTCCGGGGTCGCCTCGGCACTCACCCAGACGGTCACGGTCGCCGCCACCGACCGCACCGGGCCGCTGCTCAGCGTCCAGGTGATCGGCGTGGCGGTGCTGGTGGCGGCCTTCGCCACCGGCGGTCTGCTGCTGTCCCAGACGGCGTACCGAGGCGGCCTTGGCGCCCCCCTCGCGATGGTCACGCTGGCCAACCCGGTGGCCGCCGCGGCGATCGGCGTCGCCCTCCTCGGCGAACGCCTGCGCGGCGGGGCGGCCGGCGTCCTGCTGGCCCTGACCGGAGCGGTACTGGCCGCCTGGGGCGTCCTCCTCCTGACCCGCGCGACCCCACCCGCCCCACCGGGGTCGCTGACGGCCCCCGGCCGCCCGATCCCGGCCACGGCGGCCGCCGGCCCGGCACCGGCACCGGCAGGCAGTCCGCTGAGCCCCACCGTCACCGCGCCCCGCGCCGCGCTCCGCACACCGGCCGCCCCGCCGGGGGCACCCACGGCACCCGGCCTCCCGTCACCGGGCCCCGAGCCCGGGTCGGTCACCGCGACCACCGATCCGGCGCCGGAAGCCGCCCCCATGCCCGTCCCGTCCGCGGCGGCCCCGGGGGCGGCGGGGGACGCCGCCGGGGCCGGGCCAGGGAATGCGGGAAGCCGGGCGGAGCCCCTCGCCGCCACCCTGCCCAGGCAGCCGCGGTCCCGGCGGCGGCCGGGTTCCGGGCGGCTCACGCCGCTGTAGCCGGTCCGGTCGCCGTCGGTGAGCCGGTCCGGTCGCCGTCGGTGAGCCGGTCCGGTCGCCGTCGGTGGTGGGCTACTCGCCGGCGAGCGCCGGGTCGCTCACGCCCGGTCGGCCGTTCTCGACGTGGCCGGCGAAGCGGCGCAGGAACGTCGGGTCGGCCTCGGAGGTGACCGTCAGGTCGTACCAGCGGCGGCTGCCGGCGAGGTCGACGGTGTGCCGGACGGTGGCGCCGGGGCGCACGGTCAGGGTCCGGGCGCGGCCGCCGTAGCCGTTGGCCAGCTTCAGCCGGACCGTCCCGGAGCCCCGGTTGGTGAGGGTCAGTTCGACGTCGTCGCGGACGTGGCGCGCGGTGACCTCGGGGCCGGCGGTTCCGGCCGGTCCCCGGAAGACCCGCAGGAAGCCGTTGGGGCCGTGCACGGTCAGGTCGTGGGTGCCGCCCGAGTACGCCGCGTCCCAGGTGTCACGGACCCGCTTGCCGGCCTCGGTGGTGTACGTCCAGGGGCCGTCCGTGCGGTTGCCGGCGGTGACCAGGAAGGCGGCGCCCGCCGCCGGGCCGGAGGCGAAGGTCAGGGTGAGGGTGCCGGCCACCGGGTCGGCCGAGCCGTCCACCAGCGGCGCGTACCGCAGTGGCCGGGCCGGCCGCAGACCGCGTTCCTGGCGGGGCATGCCGGGTTCCGCCGGGGGCGTCGGGCGGTAGTCGGGGTGCCGGTCGCGGTCCTGCGGCTCGTAGCCGTCGGTGTCCGGCAGCCGGGCGCGGCTGCTGTCCTTGCGGGAGAAGTCGAACGCCGAGGTCAGGTCGCCGCAGACGGCCCGCCGCCAGGGCGAGATCTGCGGCTCGTGGACGCCGAACCGGCGCTCCATGAAGCGCAGGATCGAGGTGTGGTCGAGGGTCTCGGAGCAGACGTAACCGCCCTTGCTCCAGGGCGAGACGACCAGCATCGGGACCCGCGGGCCGAGCCCGTAGTGACCCTCGGTGTAGCGCGCGCTGCCCGGGAAGACGTCCAGCGACACGTCGACGGTGGACCGCCCCCGCGCGTCCGACTTCGGCGGCAGCGGCGGTACCAGGTGGTCGAAGAAGCCGTCGTTCTCGTCGTAGGTGATGAACAGCGCGGTCTTGGACCACACCTCGGGGTTGGCGGTGAGCGCGTCCAGGACTTGCGATATGTACCAGGCGCCGTAGTTGGAGGGCCAGTTGGAGTGCTCGGAGAACGCCTCGGGCGCGGCGATCCAGGACACCTGCGGGAGCCGGTCCGCCTTGACGTCGGCGCGCAGCAGGTCGAAGTAGCCGTCGCCGTGCGCCGCGTCGGTGCCGGTGCGGGCCTTGTCGTACCAGGGGTCGCCCGGCTTCGCGTTCCGGTACTTGTTGAAGTAGAGAAGGGAGTTGTCGCCGTAGTTGCCGCGGTAGGCGTCGGAGATCCAGCCCCAGGAGCCGGCCGCGTCCAGGCCGTCGCCGATGTCCTGGTAGATCTTCCAGGAGACGCCGGCCGCCTCCAGGCGCTCGGGGTACGTGGTCCAGTCGTAGCCCAGTTCGTCGTTGCCGAGGACCGGGCCGCCGCCCTTGCCGTCGTTGCCGGTGTGGCCCGACCACATGTAGTAGCGGTTGGGGTCGGTGGAGCCGATGAACGAGCAGTGGTAGGCGTCGCAGACGGTGAACGTGTCGGCGAGGGCGTAGTGGAACGGGATGTCCTCCCGGGTCAGGTACGCCATCGTGGTGGTCCCCTTGGCGGGCACCCAGCGGTCGTACTTGCCGTCCCGGTACGCCTCCTGGCCGTCCGGCCAGCTGTGCGGCAGGCCCTCCAGGAACTGCATGCCGAGGTCGTCGGCGTCCGGGTGGAAGGGCAGCACCTCGGTGCCGTCGTCCTTGGTCTGGTGCCACACCGACTTGCCGCTGTCCAGGGTGACGGGGTGCGGGTCGCCGAAGCCGCGGACGCCGCGCAGGCTGCCGAAGTAGTGGTCGAAGGAACGGTTCTCCTGCATCAGGACGACGATGTGCTCGACGTCCTCGATCGACCCGGTGCGATGGTTGGCCGGGAGCGCGGCGGCCCGCTGGATGCTCGCGGAGAGCGCGCTGAACGCCGTGGTGGCGCCCGCGATCTGGAGGAATCGACGCCGGTTGACTTCGGGCATGGGGGTGGGGAGCCTCTCGCCTCGGGGGTGGTGAGGCGGCCCGGTGGTGCCGGGCCGCGCGCGCAAGGAGTGTTCCAGGGGCACCGAACGGGAGGGAAGGGTCGGATGGCGTTCATGTGAAGGTCGCCGGTACGCGGGGGGGTGGAAGGAGTTGACGCGCCGACATCCGCCGAACGGATGCCGGACGAATGCCGAACGGAGCCGGTGCGGAAGGAGACCAATACCTTCCCCGTTCCGACAAAAAGCGACCAGACTGCTACGCCGCGAGCCCTGCCGTGCTGCACTGTCCGGCATCGATCGGACACGGCACGTCATGTCGGGGGAAACGGTGCGGGGCACGACCAAAGAGGAACAGCTGTACCGGAGGCTGGTGGAGTCCTCCCAGGACGCGATCCTGATCAAGACCCTGGACGGCGAGATCACCTTCTGGAACCGCGCCGCCCAGCGCCTGTACGGCTATTCCCGGCAGGAAGCCGTCGGCCGGCACATCGGCATGCTCATCCCGGCCGGCCTCAAGGACGAGGAGGCCGGACTGCTGCGGCGGCTGGCCCGCGGGGAGCGCATCGAGCACTACGAGACCCGGCGCACCACCCGGGACGGCCGCACCCTGGACATCGACGTCACCCTGTGGCCGATCCGGTCCGACGACGGCACCATCACCAGCGCCTGTTCCGTCGCCCGGGACATCACCGACCGAAGACGGACCGAGGCGGAACTCGCCGGGCTGCTCGCCCAGCAGCGGCACATCGCCCTGGCCCTGCACCTGATGGGCACCTCCGAGCCGGTGCCGGGCGTGCCGGCCGCCAGCCGCTATCTGCCCTCGCTGCTGGGGCAGGGGGTGGGCGGGGACTGGCTGGACGTGATCGACCTCGGTGCCGGCCGGGTCGGGGTGTTCGTCGGCGACGTGATGGGGCGCGGGCTGGACGCGGCCGTGGTGATGGGGCAACTGCGGTCGGCGGCGCGAGCGCTGGCGCTGGCGGGGCTGCCGCCGGGCGAACTGATGAAGGCGCTGGACGTGTTCACCACCCAGACGCTGCCCGAGCAGTTCGTCACCTGCGTCTATCTGGAGGCCGACCCCGGCCGGGGCGAGCTGACCGCCTGTTCGGCCGGCCATCTGCCGGTACTGCTGGTGGGCGCCGACACGGCCGTCGCCCCGCTCGCCGTCCCGATCAACGTGCCGCTGGGGGTGGGCGGTTCGCCGCACCAGCAGGTCTGTCTCCCGCTGCCCGCCGGGTCCACGCTGGCCCTGTACACCGACGGTCTGGTGGAGACCGCCGCGAGCGATCTCGACCAGCAACTGGAGCTGCTGTCCGCGACCCTGCGGGCCTCCTTCGCGGCCGGTGCCGACCTGGAGACCGCCGCCGACCGGGTGCTGCACGCGCTGCTGCCGTCCAGCACCACCTGCGCCGACGACGTCACGCTGCTGCTGATCGGCTTCCCCACCGTGCCGCTGGACAGCGCGGAACTGACGCTGGACACCGCGCCGCTCTCGGTCCGCGCCGGACGCCACTTCGTCCACCGGCACCTGCGGTCCTGGCGGCTCGACGCGCTGGCCGACACCGCCCTGCTGCTCGCCTCCGAACTGCTCACCAACGCGGTGTGCCACGCGCGCGGCCCGCTCACCCTGCGGATCTGGCGCAGCGCCCGGCAACTGGGCGTGGAGGTCACCGACCGCACCGCCCCCCGCCCGCAGGCCCGCCCGGCGGACCCCGCCGAGGAGAACGGACGCGGGCTGCTTCTCGTCGGCACCCTCGCCGACGCGTGGGGCACCCGCCCCACCGCCACCGGCAAGACCGTGTGGTTCACCCTCCTGACCGCACGCACGGACGCCGGGCCGCCGCCCCCGTTCCCCCGGCAGGCGTACGCCGCCCGGACACGCGGTGAGGTCGGCCTCCGTACGGACGGCGGGGAGTGAAGCCGGTGGTCAGTCGGTCCCGAACGCGTACTCCGTGAACTCGGGGGCCGCGGCGGCGACGCCGCCGATGAACCGCGTCCACTCGGCGGTGTGCGACCGGGCCTTGTGCGCGTTGTGGGCTTCCCGGCTGGTCCACACCTCCAGCAGCCGCAGGTTCGCCGGCTGGTCGAGCTGCCAGGACAGCTGATACTCCACACAGCCCTCCTCGGCCAGACAGGACTTCTGGAAGGCCGCGCCGGCGGCCCCGACCTCGTCGACGCGGTCGGATACGACGGACACTCCGCCATGGACGATGATCATTTTCTTCTTCCTTGCTGTCGTGCCCCGGACGGTGCCGGTGCCCTGGTACGGGTACGGGGGTGGGCGCCGGCGTCAGCCGGCGAACTGGGCGCGCAGGACCGGGAGCACCTTCGTGCCCAGCAGCGCGAGGGCGCCGAGCGGATCGGGACCCATCGGCGGGCCGAACGAGATGTGCCGTACGCCGGCGTCGATGAGCTGGGCGCACTGCTCGATGACGTCGTCGACGCCGCCGACGATGCCGAGGCTCATCATCGCGTCCGTGACGGAGTCGACGGCCTCCTCCTCGCGTCCCTGGAGCATCAGGTCCTGGGTGTGGGCGAACTCCTCCGGGTCCAGCCCGCTGGACTTGAGCGCCTCCACGGACAGGGAGCCGCTGTAGAGGGCGATATGGCGGGCCATCAGCCGGCGAGCCGTGGCCCGGTCGTCGGAGATGGAGGCCCAGACGCAGGCGGCCACATCGAGGTCGGACACGTCCCGGCCCGCCTTGCCCGCCCCGACGGCCAGCCGGTCCATCACGCTGTACACATGGCTGGGCGGCAGACACAGCGGCAGTGCCCCGTCGGCCACCCGGCCGGCCAGGGCCAGCATCTGCGGGCCCATCGCGCCGATGTAGACGGGGGTCGGCCGGGCGAAGCGCAGCAACGCCTGTTCCGTCCAGCCCTCCGCGACCCCGTCGATCCCCGCCGGGCTGCGGCCGTTGACCAGTTCGCGGATGGCGAGGACCGCCTCCCGGGTACGCACCACCGGCTTCTTCGGCTGGATGCCGGCCCAGCGGAAGAACACGTCGGAGCCGGCTCCGATGCCCAGCAGGAAGCGGCCGTCGGAGAGTTCCTGGAGTCCCGACGCGAACATGGCTATCTGCGCCGGGTGCAGCGACACCGGGTCCAGGACGCCCGAGCCGAATCTGATCCGCGAGGTGCGGGTCGCGATCGCGGCGAGGGTGACGAGTCCGGGCTCGCCGAAGATGTCGTTGCCGGTCCACACCTGGTCGAAGCCCGCCTCCTCCACGGCGACGGCGCTGTCGACGACGGCATGGACGCCGTGCCCGCCGACGCGGGCGCTGAACACTACGGGCCTCATGACTGCGCTTCCCTTTCGTTTGCCTGGTGTTGCTGGTGCCTTGACGGTAGGCACGGGGTCACCCGCATGTGCAGGCCCTCCGGCGGGTCGGGGCAGGCCAGCAGTGGTTCGCCGCGCAGGTAGTCGTCGGGTTCCGGGGCGGTCAGCCGGCCCAGGACGGCGGGCAGCACGGAGGCGATGGCGAAGTAGCAGAAGCGCTGGCCCTCGGGCACGGTCAGGCCGGTGGCGTCCACCTCGAACCAGTCGCCGATCTCCAGTCCGCAGGCCGAGTAGGTCATCGCCTCCACGGTGCAGCGCACCCGCACCCCGCTCACGGCCGCGCCTCCTCGGACTCGGGTCCGTCCGGGGCGTCATCGGGTATCACATCGAGTCGCAGGACCACGTTCTCGTCGGCGTCCGGGCAGGTCAGCCATGGTTTGCGGACCAGCCAGTCGTCGGCGGGCAGGGGGCTTTGCCGCATGCCGAGGACCGGCAGGACGCCGGTGAGGGCGAGCGGGCAGAACGGGCGGCCCCGGGTGGACAGCCCCGTCCCGTCGACGTCCGCCCAGTCGCCGACCCGGATGCCGCAGCGCGGGGCGTCCGCCCGGTCGACGACGATCCGGACCCGCCGGGCCCCGGGCAGCATCGGCTCCGCCGGGCTCACGCGGCACACCAGTCCCGCACGCCGCCGCCGCGCGCGGTGTCGTCCGGCACCGTCAGGCCCGGCTCGGGGTGGGTGAGCGCGGTACGCGCGAGCGTGCCCAGATGCGTCCGGCGGGTGCCCGCGTGCGCCAGCGCGCCGTAGGCGTCCCTCAGCACCCGCTGGAGCGGGCTGACGTCCAGGAGGTAGCGGGCCCCGGCGAGTTCGGTGCACAGGTCCACCACGCGCCGCAGGCTCAGCGCGGCCACGGCGTTGGCGGCCGTCATGCGGTCCTCGTGCACCGGGGTGAGCACGTCGTCGGAGAAGATGATGTCGTCGGTGATGCGGGCCGTCTCCCGCACCCCCGCGTAGGCGAAGTCGACCTCGCTCAGCGCGGTGCCCAGCAGTTGGGCGGTCGCCGTGTCCAGGCGGTCGGCGCCGCCGTCGCCGAGCCGGCCGCGCACGGTGTCGGCGGTGAGGTTGACCAGGTGCCGGGCCACCCCCAGGGCCACCCCGGTCAGCGCGAAGTGGGAGAGTTTGACGCTGCGGTTGAGCGGGTCCTTGGTGTGGTCGTAGCCGGCTTCCCGGTCGAAGGAGTGGTCGGCGGGGACGAAGGCGGGGGTGGTGAGGGAGTACGACGTGCTGCCCGAGCCGCGGACGCCGAGGGTCTGCCAGTTGTGCGCGACCTCGATGGCCTCCCGGGGCAGCCACAGTCCGAGGTGCCGCTGCTTGCCGTCGGGGCCGAGGGCGGGCCGGTCGCCGTCGAAGACGAGCGCGCCGCCGACGATGTGCTCGGCGGAGTAGCTGCCGCTCCCCCAGTCCCAGGTGCCGGTGACCAGGAAGCCGCCGTCGGTCAGCTGCGCGCGGCCGCGCGGGTGGAAGGACCCGCTGGTCGGCCGGTCGCGGGTCGGGTACAGCTCGGCGTAGGCGCGGTCGCCGAGGCGGCCGGCGTAGTAGCCGCCGGCGTTCAGGACGCCGATGTTCCAGCCGGCCGAGGCGTCCACCGCCGCGACCGTGGCCACCACCTCGACCTGCTGGGAGAGGGTCATCTCCAGGCCGCCGCGGAAGGCCGGGAAGCCCATCTGGAAGACACCGGCGCGGCGCAGGGCGGCCTCGGCGCGCGGGGTGAGGCGCGCGGCGGACTCGATGCCGTCGGCCTCCTCCGCGATCAGCGGCAGCAGCGCCCGGGTGTTGGCGATCACCGCGGACGGCGAGTCGGGGGATCGCAGTTCGACGCCGAGTGTGTGCTCGGCCGGTGGAACGGTGGTGCTCATGAGACGTCCTCAGCTGTCGGTACGTGGGCGGGAGGGGGGTGAGGGAGGGCGGGCGGGGCGAGGCGGGGCGGTCAGGGGGCGACCGGTTCGCCGCCGGTGAGCCAGATCGTCTGGCCGGTGACGGCGTCGGCGTCCAGCAGCGCGGTGACCGCGTCGGCGACCTGGGCGGGGGTGGGGAAGTCGGGCAGGGCCATGCGTTGCCGCAGGGCGTCGGAGAGGGCGGCCAGCGCACCGGTGAGCGGCGGTTCGCCGGCCGGGTCGACGACGCGGCCGGGGGCCACCACGTTGGCGGTGATGCCGGCCCGCCCCTCCTCCCAGGCCAGCTGGCGGGTGAGGGCCGTCGCGGCGGCCTTGGCCGCGCCGTACGCGCCGAAGCCGGTCGCGGGCCGGACCATCGAGGCGCCGGAGACGTACACCACCCGGCCCCAGCCGCGGGCCCGCATGCCCGGGACGAGGCGTGCGCACAGCCCGGCGTGCGCGCCGACCGCGGCCAGCTGCTCGGCGAGCACCGCCGGGTCGGTCTCCACCACCGGCGTGGGCCGGCGCAGTGCCGGGTGGGCGGCGTTGACCAGGACGTCGACCGGGCCGAGCCGGTCCTCCACCTCGGTGACGGCGCGGTGCACCGCCACCGGGTCGGTCAGGTCGGCCGCCACCGCGAGGTGCGGGCCGAGCAGCGCGGCGACGATCCGCTCCGCCTCGGCGCGGCGGCTGCGGCAGTGCAGGGCCACCCGCAGGCCGCGGGCGGCGAGCGCGGCGGCGACCGCGCGGCCGATCGGTCCGGTGCCGCCGGCCACCAGCGCGACCCGGGGCCGCGGGCCGGCCGGAGGCGGTGAACCGGTCATCGCAGCACCGCGGAGAGGAAGGCCTTCGTGCGTTCGTGCCGGGGTTCGGACAGCACCTGGGAGGGCGGTCCCTGCTCCACGATCCGGCCGGCGTCCATGAACACCACCCGGTCGCCGACCTCCCGGGCGAAGCCCATCTCGTGGGTCACCACGATCATCGTGATGCCCCCGGTCAGCGCCAGGTCCTTCATCACGGACAGCACCTCGCCCACCAGTTCGGGGTCGAGGGCGCTGGTGGGTTCGTCGAAGAGCATGACCTTCGGCCGCATCGCCAGGGCCCGGGCGATGGCCACCCGCTGCTGCTGGCCGCCGGAGAGCTTCGAGGGGTACGCGGACTCCTTGCCCGCCAGGCCGACCCGGGCCAGCAGCGAGCGGGCGTACTCGCGGGCCTGGCCGGGTGGCTCCCCCTTGACCCTGATCGGGGCGAAGGCCACGTTCTCCAGGACGGTCATGTGCGGGAAGAGGTTGAAGTGCTGGAAGACCATGCCGATCTCCAGCCGCTGCCGGCACGCGTCGGCCTCCCGCAACTCGTGCAGCCGGCCCCGGTGTTCGCGGTAGCCGACGAGTTGCCCGTCGACCCGGATCCGGCCGGCGCCGATCTCCTCCAGGTGGTTGACCGTGCGCAGCAAGGTGCTCTTGCCGGAACCGGACGGCCCGATGACGCAGACCGTCTCGCCGGTGTCGACGGTCAGATGCACGTCGAAGAGGACCTGGGTGGTGCCGTACCACTTGTCGACGCCCTCGATGGCGACCATCACGTCCGTGCTCATCGTTCCGCCGTCCTGCGCTCGAGGTAGAACTGGCCGACCGAGTAGACGACGATCACCAGCAGGTACCAGATGGTGGCCACCAACAGCATCTCGATGGTGCGGAAGTTGACGCTGGAGATGCCCTGGACCACCGTCAGCAGATCGCCGCCCGCGATGACGGAGACGATCGCGGACGCCTTGAGCATGCCGATGAACTCGTTGCCCAGCGGCGGGATGATGATCCGCAGCGCCTGCGGCAGCACCACGTGGCGCAGGGTGCGGGCGCCGTTGAGGCCCAGCGCCTTGGCCGCTTCGTGCTGGCCGCGTCCGATGGCCAGCAGGCCGGCCCGGACGATCTCCGCCATGTAGCCGGAGCCGGCCGTCGCGAGGCCGATGACCGAGGCCACGAACGGGGTGACCACCGATCCGACCGGCGCGCTCCACACGTGCACAGAGGTGAACGGGATGCCCAGGGTGATCTCCTTGAAGAACAGCCCCAGGTTGCCGAGGAAGATCAGCAGGACGATCAGGGGGACACCGCGGAAGAAGAACACCCACGTGGCGGCGAACCCCGATATCACCTTGCTCGGCGAGGTGCGCATCACCCCGATCACGACGGCCAGCACCAGCGCGAACACCATGGCGATGACGGTCATCTCCATGGTCTGGAGCAGGCCGGTGAGGACGTCGCCGTTGAAGAGGAAGTCCCCGACGACGCTCCACTCCAGGTTGGGGTTGGTCGCCAGCGCGTACCCCAGGCACAGGACCAGCAGGATCACCACGGCCGCGCCGGCGGTGCGGCCCCAGTGCCGTACCGGGACCACGTCCGGGCGGGTGCCCTGGCCCGCGCGGGGGCGTAGCGGCGAGGGGACGGCCCGGCGGGACGGTTTGTCCGTCCCGCCGTCCGGGCCGGGTTTCCCTCCCGCCGTCGTCGATGTCTGCGTCATGCCGTCATCTCCTGTCGTGTCGGCTCCCGCCGTGCCGGTGTCGTGCGCAGCGGCACCGTCGGTGGGGCTGTACCTGGCAATGCCGTCGCGGTCACGCGGTCCGAGGGCGTGCCGGGGGACGCGTGTGCGGGCCGGGGCCGCCGGTTCGCGGCCGGGGCGCGGGTGCCGGAAGGCCGGCGCAGAGGTGCGAGGTGGCGGGCGCCGGGGTGCCGGCGCCGGGCCGGTCGCGGTCGCCTCGTCG
>NZ_JBQOUX010000162.1:0-13743 GCF_052216785.1 Streptomyces sp. JW3
CGGGCCGACCGAAATACACGGCGTGACCTGCGAGTTCCGGTCCGTTGATCGGCTACACCACTCGGCGGGACGCCATCGCCCGCAGCGCCTCGTAACCGGAGGCCGCCTGCCCGCAACTCGCTGTTGCTGTCGCCGGTTCATCGGCGGATGGCCGTAGCGCACGGGACTGTCCGCGACTCGGCGATGCGTCGGTAGCCGAGGCGAGACCTGCTCGCTCGCGAGTCGGCCCAACCGTCTCGATCCGGGCGCTCGGCCACCCACGGCCGCGCCCGTCAGCACTCCCTCCAGCACAGGTCTTGCCCTCGGGGTCGCGTCTGGTTACCGTTCGAATCTCGAATCTAGTTTAGAGTTTCGAAATTGGGCCAGCGGTGCGATCAAGGAGGATCACCCATGGCGAAGCCTCATCCGAATGTCGTTCACGACGTGGGCGGATCCTTCGGTCACCCCACGACCGCCCAGGGGACCCCCGGGGAGGACATCTCCGTGCTCGACGGCGCCGACCCGAAGTCCGGGCCCCCCGGGGTCGTCCGCGAGCCGGTCGGCAAGGACTACATCACCCTTGTCACGCTGGGGGTGTTCGGTGCCTACATCTCGCTCGTCACGCCCGTCGCGATCTCGCTGGCGCTCAAGATCGAGCAGCTCGCGCCGGACAGTCCGCAGTACCTGGGGTACATCACCGGGATCGGCGCGATGGCCGCACTCATCGCGACACCGGTCTTCGGTGTGTTCAGCGACCGCACCCGGTCCCGGCTGGGGCGCAGACGGCCGTACATGATCGGCGGTCTCGTCGGCGGTGTCGTGGCGCTCGTCCTGCTCGCCACCGCCCCGAACCTCATCGTCCTCGGCGCGGCCTGGGTACTGACCCAGCTGTCGTGGGGTGCGGGCGTACTCTCCGCGCTCACCTACTCGCAGGCCGACCGCCTTCCGGAGGAGCAGCGCGGCAAGGTCTCCGGCCTGATCGGTTTCGTACAGAACCTGGCCCCCGTCATCGGCGCGGGCATCGCGTCGGTGTTCATCGGCCATGACCTGCTGGTCTTCCTTGTGCCTGGCGCCATCGGTCTGATCGCCGTGCTGCTGTTCGTCATCTTCATCAAGGAGGACGAACAGCCCGCCCCGGTCGGCACGGAAGGGCTCGACTTCAGCGGCGTGGCCCGGTCCATGGTCTTCAACCCCCGTCAGTACCCCGCGTTCGCCTGGAACTGTCTCGGCCGGGTGACCTTCAACCTGGGTCTGAGCTTCGCGACGACCTTCACGACGTTCTTCTTCGCCGCCCGCATGGACAAGACCGTGAGCGAGATCGGCGCACTGGTGGTCGTCCTGTCGATGGGTGGAATCGTCGCCGGCTCGGTCGGCGCCCTGGGCGCCGGATGGCTGTCGGACAAGCTCCAGCGGCGCCGGATCTTCGTCCTGGGTTCCGCGTTCCTCTTCTCCCTCGGAGTCGCGGTGATGGCCTTCGGCTCGGGCGTACCGGTCCTCGTCGCGGGATCGCTCATCACGACACTCGGTACCGGCGCGTTCATGTCAGTCGACCAGGCGATCGTGTTCGACGTCCTGCCCGAGCGGGACTCGGACGCCGGCCGCTACATCGGCATCAACAACTACGCCACCCTCCTGCCGCAGGCGGCGGGGCCGGCGCTGGCTTCGGCGCTCCTCGTCATCGGCGCGCCCGCCGACGGGGAGAACTACACCCTGCTGTTCATGGTCGCCGCGGTGTGCACCCTGATCGGCGGGACGATCATCTTCACGCGAGTAAGGGATGCCCAGTGACCGACCAGCAGGCCGATCGTCAGACACCCGTGTCTGTGTTGCTCAAGCACGACGTGGGAGAGCTGATCCTGCGACGCCATCTCCCCCAGCTGTTCGCGGCGTCGATACCGCCGTCGGTGCTGGAGATGCCGGTGGGGACGCTACTGGACTACGCGCGGCTCGAGGACCCGGTGGTCGAGGACTTCCTCCGCGAGATCGCGGTGGTCACCTTCCCCCGCCGTCGCGAAGCACCCGCGATCACCCCGGACCCCGACTACGAGTCCGCGCAGGTGGCGCGTGCCTCGGCCCGCCTCACGACCGCCGCGGACGGGGAACTCTTCGCCACCCACGAACTGGTGATCGCCGGACCGTCGCACGGCAACCCTTTCGTGGACGTCGACCTGTGGGCGGACTTCCGCCTGGACGACACGACGCTCCGGGTCGGCGGGTTCTACGACGGCGACGGACGCCACGTCATCCGCTTCCTGCCGCCGAAGGCGGGGACCTGGCGCTACACCACCGGTTCCACCGCACGCTCGCTCGACGGGATCGAAGGAGAGCTCCGCATCGGCGCGTCGGACCGGCCCAGTCCGGTGCGGCCGGCCGGACATCACTTCACGCATGCCGACGGAAGCCCGTTCCGGCCCGTGGGGACGACGCTGTACGCGTGGACCCACCAGGAGCCGTGGCGCGAGACGGAGACGCTGGACACGCTCGCCAGGAGCGCTTTCACGAAGGTGCGCATGTGCGTCTTTCCGAAGCACTACTCCTTCAACCACGAGGAGCCACCGCGGTACCCGTTCGAGCGGGACGGGGACGGCGGCTGGGACACGACGCGTTTCGACGTCGACTTCTTCCGCCACCTCGAGTCACGCGTCCGTGACCTCGCGGACCTCGGCATCCACGCGGACATCATCCTGTTCCACCCCTACGACCGCTGGGGTTTCGCGGACCTCGGCCAGGCCGCGGACGAGCGGTACGTCCGTTACGTGGTCCGTCGGCTGGCCGGATACGCCAACGTGTGGTGGTCCCTGGCCAACGAGTACGACCTGATGACGACGAAGCGGGACGACGACTGGGAGCGCATCGGCCGCCTGGTCGAGGCGGAGGACCACGCGGGACACCTGCTGTCCATCCACAACGGGACCCGCATCTTCGACTTCGGCGCGGACTGGATCACCCACGCCAGCATCCAGAAGACCGACGCCGACTCGCCGGTACCGCGGATCGACGCGTGGCGCTCGAAGTGGGGCAAGCCCGTCGTCATCGACGAGCCCGGGTACGAGGGTGACATCGACTTCGAGTGGGGATCGCTCTCCGCCGAGGAGCTGGTACACCGCTTCTGGCAGTCCACCGTCCGTGGCGCCTACGTGACGCACGGCGAGACCTACCGCGCCCCGGACAACAAGCTCTGGTGGGCCACCGGAGGTTCACTCAAGGGAGCGAGCCCCGAGCGCATCGCGTTCCTCGCCCGCGTCGTCGAGGAGTGCCCCGCCGGCCACCTGGAGCCACTGCGGGGGCACTCCCAGCTCTCCCACATCCGGGCGGCAGGCGTCCCGGGCCGGTACGAGGTGCACTACCTCGATGTGTACCAGCCACGCGAGTTCACGTTCGACTGGCCGGCCGGGCAACCCGTACGCGTCGACATCATCGATCCGTGGGCGATGACGATCCAGCCCGTCGCCCAGACGTACGAGGGCGGCGCCACCGTCCGCCTGCCGGGTCGGCCACACCTCGCCGTGCGACTGCGCAGCGCCGACTGACCCCCTCTCCCACAAGCCCATCAGAACTGTGCAAAGCCCTGGAAAGCAGAAGCAGACATGGAACACATCGCCCCCGGTCTCGCACCGAGCCGGCGCGCCGCCGAGCTGCTGAAGCACACGACCGTCGCCGAGCGGGTGAACCAGCACGGCGCACTGCGACCGACCGGGGACGTGACCGAGATCGAGGGGGCGTCGCACGTACGTCGCCCACACCGAGGTCGTGGTGCGATGAGCGGCCGGTGCCAACGGCCGCGTTCCGGGACGACGGACCGCGGGCGCCGGCTAGGAGGGGGAGATGTCCGTGAGCAGCGTGTCGACGAGTGCTTCGAGGCTCTCCGCGACGTCGACTTCCGCCGGGTTGTACAGCCACTGCAGCTGCAGGCCGTCGAGCGCTCCGACGAACAGGTTCGCGAGCGCCCGCGGGGAGGCGTCGGTACGAAGGTGCCCGGTGCCGCGCTCTCTCTCGAAGAGCGTCTCGAGGTACAGCCGCAGGTCGTCGTAGCGCTGCCGGTAGAGCGTGTGCGCGGGGTGCCCGGCGTCGGTGGCCTCGGCGGAGATGGTCGTGTGCAGCTGGAGCAGACCGGGACGGGACTCGTTGTCGCGGACGACACCGAGCTGGGCGTGGAAGAAGTCACGCTCGCCGGTCGTCTCCATCAGCTCGGACATCTGCTCGTCCCGCCTGCGCAGCACCTCGATCAGCAGCCCGGCCTTGTCCGGGAAGTGGTGCATGAGTCCGGTCTGACTGATGCCGGCCCGCTGCGCGATGTCCTTCATGGTCGCCCCGTGGAAGCCCGCGACGCTGAAGGCCTCGATACAGGCCTCGAGGATGTTCCGCCGGACCAGCTTGCTCTTGGCGTACCGGCCTCGGGGGCCGCCCGTGCTCTTCGCGGAGTCCGAATCAGAAATCTGCTCTGCCGACATGCCTCGATGATAGGCGCGCGCCGAAGTTGGCCGACGCCACGTCATCCCATCAACCAGGAGACCGCGACAAGCGGCCCGACCGACGCGAGAGGAACGCGACCTTGCGACACCCAGCCCTGAAGGCCCTGACCCTGCCCGAGAAGACAGCCCTGTTGAGCGGAGGGGCGTTCTGGCAGTCGGCCGACGTCGAACGGCTCGGCATCAGCGGTGCGACCCTGACCGACGGCCCGCACGGCGTGCGCAAGCAGGATGCGGCGGCCGACCACCTCGGCATCAATGAGAGCATCCCGTCGACCGCCTTCCCCACCGCGGCGGCGACCGGATCGTCCTGGGACCCCGCGCTGCTGGAGCGCATGGGCGCGGCCCTCGGCGCCGAGAGCCGCGAACTCGGCGTGGACGTGCTGCTCGGTCCCGGAGTGAACATCAAGCGATCCCCGCTGTGCGGGCGCAACTTCGAGTACTTCTCCGAGGACCCCCTGCTCACCGGGAAGCTCGGCGCCGCCTGGGTCCGCGGACTGCAGTCACAGGGGGTCGGGGCGTCCGTCAAACACTTCGCCGCCAACAACCAGGAGACGGACCGGCAGCGCGTCAGTGCGGAGGTCGACGAACGGACGCTGCGCGAGATCTACCTCCGCGCCTTCGAAATCATCGTCGCCGAGGCACGGCCCGCGACCGTCATGTGCTCCTACAACCGCGTCAACGGCGTCTTCGCCTCGCAGAACCACTGGCTGCTGACGGAGGTCCTGCGCGACGAGTGGGGCTTCGACGGCTACGTCGTCTCCGACTGGGGTGCGGTGATCGACCACGTCGCGGCGGTCGCGGCGGGCCTCGACCTGGAGATGCCGTCGAGCCGCGGCCGCGGCGCCGCGGCCGTCCGGACCGCGATCGAGGAAGGACGCCTCGACGAGTCGGTGGTGGACACGGCGGTGTCGCGCATCCTGACCGTTCACGACCGGCTGCGGTCGAGCCGCACGCCGGTCGACCCCGACGCCAGCGCCGACAGCCATCACGCCCTGGCCCGCGAGATAGCAGCGGCCAGTGCGGTCCTGCTGGCCAACGACGGTGATCTGCTGCCGCTGAACCCGGACGAGGGCGAGGCGATCGCCGTCATCGGAGAATTCGCACGCACCCCCCGCTACCAGGGTGCCGGCAGCTCCCACATCAACCCCACCCGGCTCGACACGGCGCTGGCGTCCATCACCGGGCGCACCGACCGCGAGGTGCTCTTCGCGGCGGGCTTCGGAATCGAGGCCGACGTGGACGACGCGGCCGACGAGGCGCTGCGGGCCGAAGCCGTCGACGTCGCGTCGCGCGCGGAGGTCGCGGTCGTCTTCCTCGGCCTTCCGCCGATCGCCGAGTCGGAGGGCTACGACCGCACCCACCTGCGACTGCCCAAGGCGCAGTTGCGGCTCCTCGACGAGGTCGCGGCCGTCAACGACAAGGTCGTCGTCGTGCTCAGCAACGGTTCCGTGGTGCAGCTGGACGGCGTCCGCGCCCGGACGGCGTCGATCCTGGAGATGTGGCTCTCCGGCCAGGCGGGCGGAAGCGCGACGGCGGACATCCTCTTCGGCGACCGGGAGCCCGGCGGCCGGCTGGCCGAAACCATCCCGCTGCGGCTCGAGGACACCCCGGCGCACGTCAACTGGCCCGGCAGTGAGGGACGCGTGCACTACGGCGAGCGGATCTACGTCGGCTACCGCTGGTACGACACGACCGACCGTGAGGTCGCGTTCCCCTTCGGTCACGGTCTCGGGTACACGACCTTCGACTACGCGGATCTCACGGTCGAAGCGGATGCCACGGGCGCGACCGCCGAGGTCACCGTGGTCAACACGGGTGACCGCACCGGTTCGGAGGTGGTGCAGCTGTACGTGTCCGACGTCGAGGCGAGCGTCGACCGGCCGGTCCGGGAACTCGCGGCCTTCGAGAAGATCACGCTCGACCCCGGCACCTCGACGCGCGTGCGCCTCGTCGTGGACGCTCGGGCGTGGTCCTTCTGGAGCCGCGACGGCTGGCGCGTGGAGAGCGGCGACTTCGTGGTGTCGGTCGGAGCCTCGTCACGGGATCTCCGGCTGTCGCGGAACGTGACGATCGAGGTGCCGGAATCGTCCGTCCGGCTGGACGCGGACTCCACGCTCGGCGAATGGGTGACCCACCCGGGTGGCCTGGCCGTGCTGGAGACCGCGCTGCCCCGGCTCCACCCCGAGGCGAAGAACCTCACCAGCGGTGAGACCCTGCGCCTCTCCGCCTCCATCCCCCTGCGCCAGCTCATGGGCATGGCGGGAGCCGACGATCCGCATGCCCTGGTGGACGAACTGCTGACGCGGGCAGCCAACGCCGGCTGACCTGCTCCACCCACCGGGGGCTTCGGTCTCCGTCCGGCGTGCGCGCCGGGCGGAGACCCCCGGGAGTCAGGCGACGACCACGCGGACCCGGGCCAGGGTGTCGAGCCTGGCGAAGGGGGTGTCAGACCGCGCGTCGCGGTGGGCCGAGGCGCGGACGGTGACGAAGTGGGTGCCCGGCTCCGTGAAGACGTGACGGCGCTCCCGCTCCACACGGGGCGCGGATTCGACCGCGTCCTGTACGGCGAACGTGCCGGTCCCGTCCAGGTCCCAGGAGAGGGCGGTCACGCTGCCGCCGCCGGGCGGGCAGTCGATCTCGGCGCGCAGCAGCACTTCCTGACCGGCCGGCACCTGGACCGCCTCGGCTCCGTCCGCGGTGAGCCGTGCCACGGGTTGGATGCCCTGCCGTTCCCCGGCGGACGCCGGCACCCGTACCTGGCCGTCCTCGACGGCGTAGGACGTCGAGGCGGGGGGTGCCACGTCGTCCTCCGCCCAGCGGGCCACATCCCGCAGCGCCTGGTGGAGAACACCCAGGTAGGAAACGGTGTGTGTCGGGTCCTCCTGGGCCTCGACATCACCGTGCAGCGCGTGATCGGTGTACCACAGACGGAAGTTGCCGGCTTCGCCGTCCGGGCTCAGGTGCGCCCGCACCTGGCTCCGGTACCAGTCGCCCTGCCACGGGAACGCCTCACGGTCCAGCAGGCTGCAGACCGCGATCATCTTGCCGTGGAGCCGGCCGGTGGGCAGGGCCCCGCAGGCCGCGCCGGTGAAGAGCGGGCCGGCGAGGACGGGGCGCTGGGGGTGGCGCGGGGTGCCGTCCGGCTCGCGGAACTGGTCCCAGACCGGGTACTCCGGCCCCGGCACCTGATGGCGGTGGTAGGTCTGGGCGGCCAGGAAGTTGCTGTTGTCGATCTCCACCTCGTCGTCGGGGCGGAGCCCCTCCAACGAGGTGCCGGGCTGCTGTTCGTCCAGTACGGCCAAGTCACCGCGCACCTCGCGCAGGGCGAACGACTGGCCCGCCAGCGCTCCGCCGCGGACGGTGAGCTGGGCGCCCTGGGTGTCCACCGGGACGGGTTCACTCAGCCGGACCGCGGTGACCGCCCTGCCCTGCGCGGCGAAGGAGGTGTCGACGGTGCCGGCCGCGCCTTCCTCCGCCGGGTCGTCCACGATCAGTTCGCCGATCAGGCACCGGTGCCGCACCCGCGCGCGGTGCACGGACCCGTCCGGGGCCGTGTCGGCGCCCAGATGTCCCGGCACGGTCCAGAAGTCCTCGAAGTATCCGGGGTCCATGGCCACCACGTTCGGGTAGAGGACGCCGAACGCCTGGGTTCCCATGGTGCGGTGGCCGAACCAGGCACGCTGCGGGAAGCCCATGCGGCTGACCTCCTCCAGAGCGGCACACTGCTCCGCGTCCAGCCCGGTGTACGGGTCACCACCGCCCGGCTCGAAGGCATCGGCTATGGCGTCCAGCCGGTCGCGCAGCACGCGTTGGGCGTGCATGCGCACGGAGAAGACGTTGGGGATGGCCATAGGACTGCCGATGACGTAGGGGACGAAGCCGTCCCAGACCCCTTCGGTGTTCTCGGCCGCCGCGATGGTGCGGTAGCCGCCGCCACTGCCGCCATACAGGTAGCCGTATGGGCGGTGGTCGCGGCCGTAGACGTCCGCGGCCAGCTCACGGGAGTAGCGGGCGCAGGCGGCGTTGGCCCGGTAGGCGGCGATGGTGGGGTCGTTGTCCGAACCGGGCACACCGTAGTTCTGCCCGCCGCCGTTGGTCTCCAGGAAGTAGCCGCCGGAGTCGGCGGCGAATCCGATGCGGTCCTCCTGGCCGTGCGCGCTCTGGGCGAGGTGCTCGCTCTGGGGTACGGGGGTGACGTGCTGGAAGAACCTGCCCCGGTACTGCTCTTCCGGCGGGAAGTACACGGAGAAACGGGTGTCGGTGCCTTCGAACCCGCCGTGCACATAGCGGTGGGGTATCGGCTCCGCACGCCATTCGTCCACGTCCGTGTAGGGCTGGGAGAAGTGGGGGTCCGCTGACTGCGGGGTCTGTCGCGTGTCCGACGGATTCGTCATGTTCTCGTTCCTGTGTATTCCTGATGAGGAGGGAGCCGGACGTCACAGTCCGATGTCGGGGGCGTCGAGCAGTGCGCGGGCCCGCATCCAGTTCTCGCCGGTGATCCGGCGCACACCGTCGATCAGCAGCCGGCCCAGGTCGATGTCGCGGTTGGTCAGCCGCATCAGGGACAGGCCGTCGAAGAGCGCGGTGATCTGCTGGGCGGCCTGGACCGGGTCGAGCCCCGGGTGGGCCAGGCCGTCACGCTGTCTGCGGGCCACCAGCCGGGCGAAGATCCGCACGCTGCGCTCGTTGCGCTCGCGGAGGTAGGGGACGGCCGGGTGGCCGGGCGTCGCCGCCTGCCCCTTGAGCATGAGATACAGCCGCAATCGTGGCTCGCTGTCCGGATCGGCATCCGCGCCGCGCCGCAGTTCCTCGGGATCGAGCCGTGAGTCGTCGTCCTCGGCCCCGGCCGCTGCCGCGGCGAGGTCGTCCGCCCGTGCCATCGCGGCGACCAACAGGTGGTCCTTGGTGGCGAAGTGGTACAGCACGGTGGGCTCGGGCACCCCGGACTCCCGGGCGACCAGTGAGGTGGTGACCCGTTCGTGCCCGTGTTCATCGACGAGGCGCAGTACGGCGTCGGAGATCTGCTCGCGGCGTCTACGCGTGGAGGCGTACGGACCGCGCCTCGGCGGCGTGGCGGGGGTCGTGTCGGTCATGGGCTCACGGTATGAGGTGGTGACCGGGTCTCCGCTCATCGCACGCCCCGCAGCCGCAGGGTGGCGAGGATGCCGGCGACGCTGGACAGGGCACCGAGGACGAGCAGGATCGTGTACGAGCCGCCGGTGAAAGCGAGTGCGACCGAGCCGAGGACGGGAGCGAAGGTCTGCGGCAAGGTCTGTGCCAGGTTCACCATGCCGAGGTCCTTGCCGACCCCGGCCGCGTCCGGCAGCACATCGGCGGCCAGCGCGGCGTCCACGCCCATGAAGGCTCCGAAACCGAGCGATGCCAGGCCCCATGCGGTCACCAGCCCGACTTCGGAGGTGATCTGAGTGATCGCCAGCAGCCCCAGCGCGAGTCCCGCGGCGCCGATGTAGACGAAGGGACGGCGGCCGAATCGGTCCGACAGTGGTCCTGAGCCGACCAGACCGACCACGGTGAGCAGACCGGCGACCGCGGTGACGGAGGCGACGGTGACGGCGGCCGAGTCCAGGTCCAGGTCGAACTGGTTCTGGACGAAGTACAGCATCCGGGTCTGCAGCAGTTGGTAGGCCATCACCACGAGGAGACGGCCGGCGCACACCCAGCGGAAGTTGTGGTCGCCGAACGCCACGAACATCGATCGCCACATGGGCGGCTGAAGGGCGGTGGGCCGTTGCTCCTCGGCGTCGGCATCGGTGGGGCGCTCGGGTGCCAGCAGGACGAACGCCACCGTGCCGGCCAGCACCAGCCCGCCGAGCACGGTGAGGGCGAGGGCAGGGTGGCCGAGAGAGAGGGCGCCGAGGGAACCCGCGCTCGCGGCGGCGATGATGGTGGCCAGTCCGGTGACCCCGGAGATGAGGCCCCGTCGGTGGAGCGGCACCCGCTCCGGCAGGACGGTGCTGACCGGTGTCAGTATCAGGGCGACGGTGAGCTGGCTGAGGGAGTAGGCGAGCAGCAGAGGCATGGGACCGGGTGCCATGCCGATGGCGGCGAACGCGACCACTGAACCGGCGCCGCCCGCCAGCAGCCAGGGGGCCCGTCGGCCCAGGCGGTGCCGTGTCCGGTCGGACAGCGCGCCGACGACGGGGCCGGCCAGCATCAGCACCACGGCACCGGCGGACGAGATGAGGCCCAGCCATGTCTCCTTGTGCGCTTCTCCGACGGCCTCGACGATCCTGGCCGGGAGCAGCACCACCACGACGGTGTTGAGAGTGAGGTAGACAGTCAGCTGGGAGGCGGTCAAGGCCATCCCGATCCGGGCCAGCCCGACGTCCGGCCGGCGTGTTCCGGCATCTGCGTTCTGGTCTTCGTTCGCCGGGCGACGCCGGGCGTGCGGGACCGAGCTGTTCACTGCAGACTCCTCAAGGCTGGACGACAGTGTCCGAAGCACGAGCGAAACCTGAGTAGAACATCGAGTTCATCGTCGAGCAATGGTTGCTGACCAAGTTTTTGGAGCTGAAGTCCACTAATTCAATGACTCACTCAGGTTTGATGCCGAAGTGCCGTGCGCAGCATGGAGCAGGGGATGTCGCCACGCGCTCGGGTGGCGCAGAAGCAGCGCCGTCCGAGTCTTTCGCTCCGGTCAGATGGGCGAGGAGTTGCCGGACGCGATGGGTGAGGGCATGGGCATCCCGTCACCCGGGACCGGCGCCGATATGGACGCGCTCCGCGATGTGTCCCACGATGATCGGCCCACGTTCGGATCTCCGGTGACGTGCTGGACGAGGTGCCCGCCGCCGAGGGTACGGACATCGTGCCTGGTCACTCACCGACCGGCCCCAGGGCACCGAACGCCTCGTCGAGCAGGGCGCCGAAATCGAGCTCCCCGCCCGACTCCACCCAGGTCGCGGTCGCCGCGTCCAGGCAGCCCAGCGCCGCGGCGGCCAGTGCGGTGGCCGTCACCGGGGACAGGTCCGGCGAACGGCGGCGCAGGGCCGTCGTCAGCGACGTCCGCCAGGACAGCTGGTGCCGCCACTGCGCCCCACCGAGCGATGAGGTCGCGTTGATCAGTCTGGTGAGATTCAGCGCTCCGGCGTCGTCCTGGTGCTGCAACCGGGCGATGTAGTCCATCGCGCGACGCAGCGACGGCCAGCGGCCTTCTGTACTGGGCCGGGCGAGCAGTTCGTCCGCGAGGCGGCTGCCCGTCGCCGCGAGCCCGGCGAGCACCGCGTCCTCCTTGGAGCCCAGGTAGCGCAGGAAGGTACTGCGGGAGACCCCTGACGCGGCCGCCAGGTCGTTGAGCGTGAGGCGGTCGTAGCCGTGGTGGAGCACTTGCTCGAGGGTCACCTGCGCCAGGCGTTCACGGATGGCCGCGTGCGCGATCTCACGGCTGGTGGGAACAGTCATGCCCACACCATATTTGAAACCGAGCGTTCGATCCTGATACAAAGTTTCAGGATCGACATCACGTTCCTCAAGTGAGTGGAGAGTGTCATGACAACTGACGGAAACACTGCCTCGCAGGCCGGTGGAGTACTCGCGGGCAAGGTCGCGCTCGTGACGGGTGCGGGACAGGGCCTGGGACGCGACATCGCGATCGCGATGGCCCAGGCGGGCGCGCGGGTATCGGTCATCGACCTGAATCCCGACACAGCGAAGAGCGTCGCGGCCGAGCTCGGCGACCACGGCGAGCCGGGCATCGCGGTCACCTGCGACGTGAGCAGCCGGGACCAGGTGAAGGCGGCCGTCGAGCGCACCGTCTCCGAGCTGGGCGGGATTGACGTCCTGGTCAACAACGCGCACAACCTGCGGGTGGTGCAGACCCGCTTCATGGACACCGACGACGAGCACCTGTCGCGGCACGTGAACAGCGGCCTGTTCGGCACCTTCTACTTCCTCCAGGAGTCCTACGAGCACCTGAAGGCGCGCGGCGGGGCAGTGATCAACCTGGGTTCGGGCGCCGGTGTCCGCGGCCTGGTGGAGCACTTCTCCTACGCCGCGACCAAGGAAGCGATCCGCGCCACGACGCGCGTGGTCGCCCGGGAGTGGGGGCCCGAGGGCATCCGGGTCAACACGATCTGCCCGGCCGCCTACGACACTCCCGCGATGAACAAGTTCCTGTCGTCCGCGGATGACGAGCAGAAGGCCGCCATGACGGCGCAGATCCCGCTGGCCCGTTTCGGCGGCGGGGACGAGGTGGCCTCGGTCGCGGTGTTCCTGGCCAGCAGCGCCTCGTCGTACATGACCGGGCACACGTTCATGGTCGACGGCGGCGCCAACATGGACGCCGGCCGCTGACCCACCGCGGGCCCCGCACAGTTCACCGACGGACGCCGCACCGGTGACGCGTCCGCCCTGTCGCGCGGGGCCGGCCATACCGGTGACGAACTTCGGAACCAACCAGGAGGACCAGAATGAAGCTTGAGGCCGGACAGGTGGCGGTCGTGACAGGCGCGGCCAGTGGCATCGGACTGGGGCTGGCCGGGGCATTCGCCGCGCGCGGCATGCCGGTGGTGCTGTCGGACCTGCGGGCCGACGAGGTGCGGGCCAGCGCCGCCCGGGTGGCCGATGAGCACGGGGTCGCCACCCTCGCGATGACGACCGACGTACGGGACCCCGAGTCGGTGGAGGCGCTGGCCCAGGCCACCGTCGACCGCTTCGGCCGGGTGGACGTGATCTGCAACAACGCCGGCGTCATGGGCCCGCAGGGACCCAGCTGGGAACTCGACCCGGCGGTGTTCCGCTGGCTCGTCGACGTCGCCCTGCTGGGCGTCGTGCACGGCGTACGGTCCTTCGTGCCCAGGATGATCGAGGCGGGACGCGGCCATGTCCTGAACACGGCGTCGATGGCCGGCCTGATGCCCCTGCCGGGGATCACACCGTACGGCGCCGCGAAGCACGGTGTGGTCGGCTTCACCGAGTCGCTGCGCGCCGAGCTGGCGATGCACGCGCCGTCGGTGGGCGCGACCGTACTGTGTCCCGGCTACGTGCCCAGCGACATCGGCGTCAGCTCGCGGCAGGTGAATCCGGCCGACGTTCCCCTGGCTCCTCTGGACGCGGCCGCGACGGCCGGTCTGCCGCAGGAGGACCTGACCATGGAGGACGTCACCTCGCAGGCGCTGGCCGCCATCGAGGCGGACCGGGCCCACGCCATCGTCTACCGGGGCGGTGGCTACGAGGCGGGCATCCGCGCTCGGGTGCAGGGCGTGCTCGACGACCTGGTGAACTGAGCCCGCGGATCGTGTCCCACCGCGGCGGGAAGCGCGGTGGGGGGGGG
>NZ_JBQOUX010000163.1:0-13325 GCF_052216785.1 Streptomyces sp. JW3
ACGCCCGGCCGGACGACGCGGCCCGCACCGCCGCGCCCGAGGAACCGCCGTACGCCGACCCGGCCGACCGGCGGGTGGCGCTGTACCCGGTGCCGCGCGCCGGGGCGCCGGGCGGCGCCGGACGGGCCCGCGCGCTGCCGGTGGGCGTGCCCGCCGCGCCCGTACTGCCCTCCCCGCTCGAACTCCAGCGCGCCTTACGTCCGTTGCAGGCGTACCGCAGCCCCGCCCCGCCCCGGCGCACCGAGCTGGACGAGGTCGCCACGGCCGAGCGCAGTGCCCAGGCGGGCGGGCTGATCCTGCCCGTGCACCGCTCGGTGACCCGGCGCGACGCCCGGCTGCACCTGGTCCTCGACGCCTCCTCCTCGATGCGGGTGTGGGACCGGCTGTTCGACGAACTGGAGCAGATATTCGGCCAGTTGGGCGCCTTCTCGGACATCGAGGTCAGCTATCTGCACCAGGGCCCGGACGGCGGCGCGGCGGTCAGCCGGGGCCCCGACGCGCACACCGCGCCACTGCACTCCGCGGACCGGCTCAGCGACCCGACCGGCCGCCGGATCGTGCTGTTCGTCAGCGACTGCGCGGGCCCGCTGTGGCACAGCGGCCACGCCCACCGGCTGCTCCACCAGCTCTCCCGGCAGGGCCCGGTGGCCGTCCTCCAGCCGCTGCCGCAGCGCATGTGGAACCGCACCCGGCTGCCCGTCACCTTCGGCGAGCTGTCGCGCGGCGACACCCTGAGCGGCGCCGCCGCCCTGCGGGTGCGCGTTCCCGGCGGCCGGCCCGCCGCGGCCCGCAAGGGCGCGCTGCCGGTGCCGGTGCTGCCGCCCGAGCCGGTCGCCCTCGGCGCCTGGGCCCGGCTGCTGTCCGGGGCCGGCGCGGGCCCGGTGCCGGGCGCGGTGGGCTGGGTACGGGCCGGGCAGCCGCCCGCCCCAACGCCGCGCGCGGACCGGCAGCGGACGCCGTACCAGCGGGTCAGCCGGTTCAGCTCGGTCGCCTCCCCGGCCGCCGGGCGGCTCGCCGTGTACCTCGCGGCGGCCCCGCTGTGCCTGCCGGTGATGCAGCTCGTGCAGCGCACCATGCTGCCCGACTCCGGCCCCTCCGAACTGGCCGAAGTGCTGGTCAGCGGTCTGGTCACCCGGGCCGGCGCGGAGTACGGGCCGGACGGCACCCAGTGGTACGAGATCGAACCGGACGTCCGCGAGGCCCTGCTGTCCCGGCTCGGCCGCGACGAGGCGATGCTCGTCCTCAAGCACTGCTCGGAGTACATCGAGCAGCGCTTCGGCAAGGGCGGCCCCAACTTCCCGGCCCTCGCCCTGGCCCAGCTCGGCGACGGCGGCGGCAGCGGTGGCGGCGGTGGCGGGGGCGCGGGAGGCACCCAGGGCCGCGGTGTCCGCTACGCCGGCGGGCCCGCTGAGAACGGCGACCACGGCGAGGACGACCGGGTCCCGCAGCCCTTCGCGGAGATCGCCGCCCGGGTGCTGGAGCGGTTCATGCCGCTGCCCGAGCAGTTCGCCCCGTACGACGGCCGGCCGGCCTACCCCGGCGGCACCGCGCCGCCCGCCGACCGGCCCCCGCACCAGGCCGTCACCCGGGCCCGCGACCTGCTGGTCCGGTTCGACGACGAGGGCATGGTGCAGGACCTCATCGACGCGGTGCAGCTGCTGCGCGGCGCCACCGAGCACGACGGCCCGGCCGGCGCCGACCCCGCGCTGTGGGCGGAGTACGCGCGCTGCACGCTGCGGCTGTGGGAGGTGCAGGGCGGCGACGCGCTGCTGAGCGAGGCCGAACAGGCCGCCGAGCGCGCCGCCGCCCACCCGCACGCCCTGCGCGAACGCGCCGTCCTCGCGCGGGTGCTGCACGCCGCCGCCACCGACGCCCGGCGGCGCGGCGACCGGACCGGCGCCCAGGAACTGCTGCGCCGCGCCGACCGCGAGTACGCCGTGGCCTGCGCCGCTCCCGGCCTGGACGAGCGGGAGGCGCTGCGGCTCACCCTGGAACGGGTCGGCGCCCTGGAGAGCCAGTACCTGCTCGGCAAGGACAGCGCCCTGCTCCAGGGCGCGGTCGGCATGCTGGAGGCGTTCGCCGACGCCTGGCCGGACCGGCGCGACCGCCCGGCCGAACTGCCGCTCGCCCACGGCCGGGTGCTGCTGCGGCTGTCGGAGGTGACGCCCGACCCGCCGCAGCGCCGGCTCTACGCGGAACAGGCGGCGCGCTCGCTGGGCCAGGCACTTCAGAGCGACCCGCCCGCCGACACCGCCGAGTCGGTCCGGGACCGGGTGCGGACCCTGACCGACCTGGTGGACGCGCTGCTGGGGTCGGGCGGCTCACTGGACGCGGCCCGCTCCCGCGTCGACGAGGCGCTCGGCCTGGTACGGGAGCAGGCGCAGCGGGCCGCGCTGCTGGTACGGGCCGGGCGGATCGCCGGCGCCCGGTACACCGACTCGGGGGAGCCGGCCGAACTGCACCACGCGGCGGACTGGTTCGCGCAGGCCGCGCAGTGGATGCCGCGGGACGCGCCGGCCCACGCCGACGTGCTCGCCGAGTGGGGCGAGGTACTGCTGCGGCTGGCGGCCCTGGAGAGCGGCCCGCGGTCCCGGGAACAGCTGTCCCGGGCGATCCGGGTGCTGCGGGACTGCCGGATGGAGACCCCGGCGGGCAGCGCGCGGGCGGCCCACCGGCTGCTGCTCCTGGGCCGGGCGCTGATGCGCCGTTACCAGGTGCGCGGCGACCGGGTGGACCTGCGGGAGGCCGAGCACCTGCTCGGGCTCGCGGCGGCGGACGCGGCCGATCCGCTGCTGGCGGCCCGCTGCCGGCTGGAGCTGGGGCAGGCCCAGTTCGAGGCGTACCAGAACCTGGGCCGGGCGGCCCGCCTTGACGTGGCGGCCGACGCCTTCCGGGCCGCCGCCGAGTCCGCCGCCCGCGCGGAGGAGGAGGCCGAAACGGAACGCCGCCGGCAGGAAGCGGTGGAACTGGCCGCGCAGGCGCACCACTGGCGGGGTATGTCCTTTGAGGCGGCGGCCCGGCCGCGCGCCGCACGGGACGCCTACCGGGCGGCCCGCGCGCGCTGGGCCCGGCTGCCGCAGGACCGGCTGGGCACGGGCGAACCGACGGCGCGGCAGACCGCGCAGCGGCTGGCCGAACTGGAGTGACGCGCCGGCCGGCGCACGGGCCGGGGCACATCGAGGGAGAGGGACGGGGACATGGGCGCAGGGTACGAGTCCGGCGGCGGCGAGCCGCTGCCGGACCTGCTGACACTGGATCTGGCGGAGCTGGGCACGGTCGACCACCCGGTGCTGCGGGAGGTACTGAGGGAACTGCGGGCCCGGGCCGCGGAGCCCAGCGACATGATGTGGGGGTTCGACAACTCGTTCTGACCGCAACTCGTTCTGACCGCAACTCGTTCTGACCGCAACTCTTTCTGACCGCGAGCGGCCCGTTCCGATCAGGCCAACTTCGGGCGGCCCGGGTTTCGGGCGGGTGTCGCGCCGGGAATTCGGCTTCATACGGCAACGGCCGTGACGGCGCGGGGGCGTACGGCCTGGGGGTGGGTGCACAGTGACCGAACAGCCCGTCCCCTTCCGCCAGTTCATTGTCAAGACGCACGGCCGCTGCAACCTCGCCTGCACCTACTGCTACCTGTACGAAGGCCCCGACGACGGCTGGCGCACCCGCCCCGCCGCCGCCTCCGCCGAGGTCCTGGACCGCACCGCCGCGCGCATCGCCGAACACGCCCGCGCGCACGCCCTGCGCTCCCTCGCCCTGGTGCTGCATGGCGGCGAACCGCTGCTGTCCGGCGCCGGCCCGCTCGCCCGCTTCACCGACCGGGTGCGGGCGCGCGTCCCCGCCGGATGCGCCGTGCACGCCGTCGTGCAGACCAACGGGACGCTGCTGACCGAGGACCGGCTCGCCGTGCTGGCCGGCGCCGGCATCCGGGTCGGCATCAGCCTCGACGGCGGCACCGCCGGACACAACCGGCGGCGCGTCGACCACGCGGGGCGCCCGTCCTGGCCGGCCGCCTCCCGCGGCGCCCGGCTGGTCGCCGACCGCTTCCCGGCGTCGTACGCGGGCGTCCTGACCGTCGTCGACCCGGCCCTCGACCCGGTCGAGACGTACGAGTCGCTGCTCGCCCTGCGGCCGCCCGCGCTCGACCTGCTGCTGCCGCACGGCAACTGGTCCGCCCCGCCGCCGGGCCGGACCGGCGTCCGCTACGGCGACTGGCTGTGCGCCGTCTTCGACCGCTGGTGGGCGGCCGGGCGGCGCGAGGCGCGGGTACGGCTCTTCGAGGAGTGCGTGGCGCTGCTGCTGGGCCTGCCGGCGGCCGGCGAGGCGCTGGGGCTCGCGCCGTTCGACGCGGTGGTGGTGGAGACCGACGGGTCGATCGAGCAGGTCGACTCCCTCAAGTCGGCCTACCCGGGCGCCGCGGAGACCGGCCTCGACGTGTTCCGGCACACCTTCGACGAGGCCCTGCGCCACCCCGGCGTGGCCGCCCGGCAGACGGGCGCGGCGGCCCTCGCCGGGCAGTGCCGGGCCTGTCCGCTGCTGCGGGTCTGCGGTGGCGGCCACTACGCCCACCGCTACCGGGCCGGACACGGCTTCCGGAACCCGTCCGTGTACTGCGCCGACCTGGAGCGCTTCATCCGGCACGCGGCGCAGCGGCTGCGGCTGGCCGGCGGCGCGGCACCCGACCCGTCCCCGCCCCGCGAAGGGAGCGCTCTGTGATGTTCCCGACCGTTCCGGACCGGATCCTGACCGAACTCGCCCGCACCGAGGGCGGCCCCGACGCCCTCGGTCTCCTCGTGCGCGACCAGGACCTCCGGCGGCTGCTGATGCTGCGCGCCGTGCTCGACGCGGCCGAGGGGGCCGACCGGGCGGTGTGCGACGCGGGGCGGAAGGCCCGGTTGCGGGAGGACTGGGCGATGTTGGCGGCGGCGGACGCGGGGACGGAGGCGGATACGGGGGTGGCGTCGGAAGCGGAAGCGGACGTGACGTCGGCAGCGGACGCGGGCACCGCGGTGGGCCGCGCCTCCAGCACTCCCCGTGCCACCCCCCTTGCCCCTCCCCCGACCGCCCCCGCCCGAGCCCGTCTCCTCCACCCCCTCACCGGCCCCTGGGCCCGGTCCTGCCTGCGCGGTCTGGACGGCGGTGGGCGGCGCGGGACGGCGGACGACGGCCGGACCCTGCGCCGCGACCTCGCCCACTTCAGCGCGGTCGCCGCGGTCGCCGCCGCCCAGGCGGGCATCGCGTTCGCCGCCCGGCTGACCGCACGCGCCGGCGTCCTCACCCTCCCGTCCCTCGGCGCCCTGCACACGGCGGCCGCCGGGGACGTACCGGTCGACGTCACGCACCGGGACGGCGTGCTGACCATCCGGCAGCCGGACGCGCCCGACGTCCGGGTGCACCTGGAGAACGGCACCGGCGCCTGGTCCGGCGCGCCCGCGTGGACGCCGGCGCACGTGCTCCCGGGACTGCTCCCCACCGCGCCGCCCATGCCCCTCGACGACCTCGACCCGTACCGCGAGGCCCCCTACAGCACCCACCGGGGCAGCCTCAGCGGCGCCGCCACCCTCGACGACGCGGAGCGCAAACGCTGGCTCCAGGCGTGGCGCGGCACCGCCGTCGCCCTGCGGTCGGGCGGCGCCCACCGGCTCACCGAGACCGCGGCCCTGCTGCGCTGCCTGGTCCCGCTTCAGATGCCGCCCGACATCGGCACCGGCCGGGGCAGTTGCAGCGCCACCCGCCGCGAGGCGTTCGGCGCGCTGCTCAGCAGTACGCCGCCCGACCCGGTGACCTTCGCCGCGACCCTGGTGCACGAACTCCAGCACGCCAAACTCGCCGCCCTCACCGACCTGGTGACCCTGCACCGGGCCGGCCCCGAGGCCCGCTACTTCGCCCCCTGGCGACCCGACCCGCGCCCCTACGACGGCCTGCTCCAGGGCACCTACTCGCACCTGGCGATGGCCGCGTACTACCAGCGCCGGGCCCTGCTCACCCGCCCGCCGGAACGCGACTGGGCCTGGTCCCAGCACGCCCGCTACCGCGCCCAGGTCGGCGCCGCGCTGCCCGCCCTGGTCGGCTCGCCCGACCTCACCGGGCCCGGCCGCCGGTTCGTCGACGAGATGGCCGCCGGCTACCAGCGGATGGCCGACCATCCGGCGCCCCGGGACCACACGGCCCGTGCGCGGGCGTACATGAAGTCGGCGCGCGCCCTGTGGATCCAGCGGCACGCTTCCGCACTCCCGGGGCCGAATGAGTGAGGATGCCTGCGCGCGCCGCCCGGGTGCGGAAAGATCGTCTGGCCGAGGTGCGTCTCCGTCGTCCGGCGGACTCACGTACGACCTTACGTACGACGCGCCGAGGTCCTAGGATTCCGTGGTATCACGCGCGCTGGAGGCCGCTGCATGTCTGGAGCTCGTAAGCCGGTCGGGCCGACCGAGAGGGGGGCCGCGAAACAGACCGTCACCATCCACTTCGCCGGCTTCAACCGGGCCTGGGCGGCCTGGATCGGAGACCGGCTGGAGCGGCGCGGGCAGCGGGTGGTGTACCTGCGCTGGGAGTCACCGGTCGATGTCCCGCTGGTGGACCTGCTGCGCGACCTGAAACTCGCCGAGGGCCGCATCCTCATCGTGGTCAGTGACTGGTACTTCCAGCTCGGCCCGCGCTCCCACGAGGAGTGGAACGAGGCGCTGCGCGAGGTGGTCGGCCCCGACCCGTCCCGGTTCGCCGCCGTCTCCGTCACCACGGCGCCCATCCCGTCGGCCGCCGCGGTGCTCGGCCCGGTGGCACTGACCAACATGGGCGCGGAGGAGGCCGAGCGCCGCCTCCTGGACCGCCTCGACCTGCCGTCCGAGCCGCTGCCCGAGCCGGCCGCCCTGGCCCGCCGCGGCCCGCGCTTCCCCGCCTCGATGCCGGACGTGTGGGGCTCCGTACCGCGCCGCAACACCCGCTTCACCGGCCGCGAGCCGCTCTTCAACGACGCGTACAACCTGCTCCAGAACGCCGAACCCGGCGCCGGCGTCGTCACGTTCTACGGCATGTCCGGGGTCGGCAAGACCCAGCTGGCGGCCGAGTACGCGCACCGGTTCGGCTCCGAGTACGACGTGGTGTGGTGGGTCAACGCGGAGGGCCGCGTCACCTACCGCCGGCAACTGGCGGAACTGGCACCGAAGCTCGGCCTCCAGACCGGCCAGGAGTACGGCGAGCGGCTGCGCGCCGTGCGTGACTCGCTGCGCCGCGGCGACCCGTACTCGCGCTGGCTGCTGATCCTGGACGGCGCGGACGAGCCGGAGCAGATCTGGGACATGGTGCCCAGCGGTCCGGGCCACGTCATCATCACCTCCCGCAACCCGGAGTGGAGCGAGCACAACAGCCAGCTCCTGGAGGTCAAGGTCTACGCCCGGGACGAGTCGGTCGCCTTCATCCGGCGCCGCGCGCCGCGGCTGACCGAGCCGGAGGCGCACAAGCTGGCCGAGGCGCTGGAGGACCTGCCGCTGCTCCTTGACCAGACGGCCGGCTGGCTCAACGACTCCGACATGTCGGTGGAGCGCTACATCGGCATGCTGGAGGACGGCGTGGACAGCCACGTCGTGCGGGTCTCCGCCGACTTCCCGCTCGCCTTCCAGACCGCCTGGTCGATACTGCTGAACAAGCTCCGCGACACCGTCCCGGAGTCGGTCGACCTGCTGCGGCTGTGCACGTTCTTCGCCCCCGGCTTCATCCCGGTCCGGATGCTGCGCGAGACCCCGGCCGACGAACTGCCGGAACAGCTCGTGCGGCTCTTCAACGACCCGCTGCTGTGGAACCGGGCCATCAACCAGCTGCGTACGTACTCCGTGGTGCGCCTGGAGTCGCACGAGATGTCCGGCGACGAGACGGCCTCCTCGGGCGAGTCGCTGTACCTGCACCGCATGGTGCACCAGATCGTCAACAACGACATGCCGGAGGCCGACCGCACGGAGTTCGTCGACGTCGTCCGCCGGGCCCTGGCCGCCGCCGACCCGCGCCGCCCCACCGACCCCGACCTGTGGCCCGGCTACGCGGAGATCGCCCCGCACCTCAAGCACGCCGACGTCCTGCAGAGCCGCGACTCGCAGGTGCAGCGCCTGGTCTTCAACTGCCTGCGCTACATGTACTTCTCCGGCGAGTACCGCTCCGGCGTCAAGCTCGCCGAGCGCGCCATGAAGGCGTGGCGGGCGCTGCTGGGCGAGGCCCATCCGCGGATCTGGGAACTGACGTACCACTACACCAACCTGCTGCGCGGCAGCGGCGACTACGCGCGCAGCGAGTCGCTCAGCCGGTCCGCCGTCGACCACCTGCGCGAGGAGCGCGGCGAGCAGGACCTGGAGCATCTGCGCGCCGCCTCCGGCCTCGCCGCCGACCTGCGCGGCCTCGGCCGCTACGACGAGGCGCTGGAGATGTCGCAGTGGGTGCTGGCCGCCTACCGCGAACTGCTCGGCGAACAGGACTCGCGCACCCTCAACGCGCAGAACAACCTGGCGGTGTCGCTGCGGCTGCTCGGCTGGTACCGGGAGGCCCTGGACGTCGACAAGGAGACCATGGAGGCGCGCCGCCAGTTCCTGCGCGCCCGGCACCCGTTCACGCTCAGTTCCGAGATCTCCTACGCCGTCGACCTGCGGCTGCTGGGCCGGTATGCCGAGGCGGAGTCGGTGCAGCGGATCAACGTCGAGCAGTGCCGACTCGCGCTGGGCCGGGACAACCCGCACACGCTCAGGGCCGAGTACAACCTTGCCCTGTGCCGGTACCGCATGGGCGACCGCGACCGCAGGCGGGACCGCGGCGACGGCCCCCAGGAGCCCGGCACGCTGCTCGCCAGTGTCTTGGAACGCAGTGAGCGGGTGCTTGGCGAGACCCATCCCAACACCCTGATGTTCGCCACCGGCCAGAGCTGCTACGCCCGTGAGCACGGTGACATCGACCAGGCCCACGAACTGAGCGAGGCGGTCGTCGCCCGCTACGAGGTGATGCACGCCGAGGGACACCCGTTCATCGCCGGCGCCCGCGCCAACCAGGCGCTGATCCTGCGCAACGTCGGCGAACGGGACCACAGCCACGCCCTCATCGAACAGGCGCTGGCGGAGATGACCGAGGCGGTGGGGGAGCGCCACCCCTGGGCCCTGGGCTGCGCCCTGAACGCCTCCGCGCTGCGCAACCTCATGGGCGACGTGGAGGGCGCCGCCGACCTGACCCGGCGCACGGTGGCGCGCGCCACCGAGTGGCTCGGCCGCACCCATCCGCTCACGCTGTCGGTCCGGGTTGCGTACGCGGCCGACCTGCGCGGCCTGCGGGAACGCCGGGAGGCCGAGAAGGTCGAGCAGGAGGCGCTGTCCGACCTCGACGACACGCTGGGCAGCAAGCACTCGCACACCGTGTCCGCCCGGTCCCGCAACCGACCGTACTGGGACTTCGACCCGCTGACGAGCTGACGTCCCCGCCGGTGCGCACAACCCGCGGCACACCGGGGAACGGTCCGGGTCTCTCAACACGTCTGTGACACACGCGCGACGCCGAGGGCGCGTTCGACCTCAGCCGGGACACGGTGGACCGGGCCGCCCGGGTGCTCGGTCCCCGCCATCCGTTCGCGCTGTCCGCCCTGGTGGCGCTCGCCGCCGAGCTGCGGGCGCTGGGCCGGCCCGTCGAGGCCGGGCGGGCCGAACGGCGGGCGCTGACCACCTTCGCCGCCGTCTTCGGCGACCTGCACCCGCACACCGTCGCCGCCCGGGCCCGTACCCGGCCGTACTGGGACTTCGAACCCCAGATCACCTGACGCCCGCCCGGACGCCGAAGGGCCCGGCTCCCGGAAACCCGGGGCCGGGCCCTTCACCTCAGCAAGAAGAGGTCAACGCCTCACGCGTCGAACACCTCATGCACCAGCTGCTCCTGCTCGGCCTGGTGCCGCTTCGCGGAACCCACCGCCGGGGACGAGGAGTGCGGGCGGGAGATCCGGCGCAGCCGCTCGCCGGCCGGGATGTCCGCGCCGACCGCCAGGTCCAGGTGGTCGATCAGGTTCAGGGCGATGAACGGCCAGGCGCCCTGGTTGGCCGGCTCCTCCTGGGCCCACAGGTACTTCTCGGCGTTCGGGTACTTGGCGATCTCCGCCTGGAGCTCCGCGCCCGGCAGCGGGTACAGCCGCTCGATGCGGATGATCGCCGTGTCCGTGGTGCCGCGCTTCCTCCGCTCGGCCTCCAGGTCGTAGTAGACCTTGCCGGTCGTGAAGACGACCTTCTTCACCGCGGCCGCGTCCACCGAGTCGTCGCCGATGACCGGGCGGAACTGGCCGGTGGTGAACTCCTCCGCCTTCGCCGCCGCCGCCTTCAGGCGCAGCATCGACTTCGGGGTGAAGACCACCAGCGGCTTGTGGTGCGGGTTGTGCACCTGCCAGCGCAGCAGGTGGAAGTAGTTCGACGGCGAGGTCGGCATGGCGACCGTCATGTTGTTCTGCGCGCACAGCTGGAGGAACCGCTCGACCCGGGCCGAGGAGTGGTCCGGGCCCTGGCCCTCGTAGCCGTGCGGCAGGAGCAGGACCACACCGGAGGTCTGGTTCCACTTCTGCTCGGCGGCCGAGATGTACTCGTCGACGATGGTCTGCGCGCCGTTGACGAAGTCGCCGAACTGCGCCTCCCACATCACCAGCGCGTCCGGGCGGGCCAGCGAGTAGCCGTACTCGAAGCCCATCGCCGCGTACTCGGAGAGCAGCGAGTTGTAGACGTTCAGCCGCGCCTGGTCCTCGGAGAGGTACTGGAGCGGGGTGTACTCGTCGCCCTTGGCGCGGTCGATGATCACCGCGTGCCGCTGGCCGAAGGTGCCGCGCTGCGAGTCCTGGCCGGCGAGGCGGACCGGGACGCCCTCCAGGAGGAGGGAGCCGATGGCGAGGGTCTCGCCCATGCCCCAGTCGATGGTGCCGTCCTCGACCATGGCCGCGCGGCGCTGGAGCTGCGGCAGCAGCCGCGGGTGCACGGTGACGTGGTCGGGGATGTTGACCTGGGACTCGGCGATCCGCTTGACGACCTCCGCGGTGACCGCGGTGTTCACGGTGACCGGGAACTCGGCCTGCGGGTCGGAGGGCGCCACCGAGGCGGGCTGCGAGGTGGCCTCGCGGACCTCGGTGAAGACCTTCTCCAGCTGGCCCTGGTAGTCCTGGAGCGCCTGCTCGGCCTCTTCCAGGGTGATGTCGCCGCGACCGATGAGGGACTCGGTGTACAGCTTGCGCACCGAGCGCTTCTTGTCGATCAGGTCGTACATCAGCGGCTGGGTGAAGGCCGGGTTGTCCGACTCGTTGTGGCCGCGGCGGCGGTAGCAGATGAGGTCGATCACCACGTCCTTGTTGAACGCCTGACGGAACTCGAAGGCGAGCCGCGCGACGCGGACCACGGCCTCCGGGTCGTCGCCGTTCACGTGGAAGATCGGGGCCTCGATCATCCGCGCCACGTCGGTGGCGTACATCGACGAGCGGGAGGACTCGGGCGCGGCGGTGAAGCCGACCTGGTTGTTGATGACGATGTGGACCGTGCCGCCGGTGCGGTAGCCGCGCAGCTGCGACATGTTCAGGGTCTCGGCCACCACGCCCTGGCCCGCGAAGGCCGCGTCGCCGTGGATCGCCACCGGCAGCACGGTGAAGTCGGTGCCGCCCTTGTTGATGATGTCCTGCTTGGCGCGGGCGACGCCCTCCAGGACCGGGTCGACGGTCTCCAGGTGCGACGGGTTGGCGCACAGGCTGACCTTGATCTGCTCGCCGTCCAGGCCGGTGAAGGTGCCCTCGGCGCCCAGGTGGTACTTGACGTCACCGGAGCCGTGCATCGACTTCGGGTCGAGGTTGCCCTCGAACTCGCGGAAGATCTGCGCGTACGACTTGCCGACGATGTTGGCCAGCACGTTCAGCCGGCCGCGGTGGGCCATGCCGACGACGACCTCGTCCAGGCGGGACTCGGCCGCCGAGTCCAGGACCGCGTCGAGCAGCGGGATGACGGACTCGCCGCCCTCCAGGCTGAACCGCTTCTGGCCGACGTACTTGGTCTGCAGGAACGTCTCGAACGCCTCGGCGGCGTTCAGGCGGCGCAGGATGCGCAACTGCTCCTCGCGCTCGGGCTTGGCGTGGCCGCGCTCCACCCGGTCCTGGATCCACTTGCGCTGCTTGGGGTCCTGGATGTGCATGAACTCGATGCCGGTGGTGCGGCAGTACGAGTCGCGCAGCACGCCGAGGATGTCGCGCAGCTTCATCATCGACTTGCCGGCGAAGCCGCCGACGGCGAACTCGCGCTCCAGGTCCCACAGGGTGAGCCCGTGCTCGGTGATGTCCAGGTCGGGGTGCTTGCGCTGCTGGTACTCCAGCGGGTCGGTGTCGGCCATGACGTGGCCGCGCACCCGGTAGGAGTGGATCAGCTCGAAGACCCGGGCGGCCTTGGTGACGTCGTCGTCGTGCGAGGCGTCGATGTCCTTGAGCCAGCGGACCGGCTCGTAGGGGATGCGCAGCGCCTCGAAGATCTCGTCGTAGAAGTCGTTCTCGCCGAGCAGCAGGTTGGCGACCTGGCGCAGGAACTCGCCGGACGCGGCGCCCTGGATGGTGCGGTGGTCGTAGGTCGACGTGAGCGTCATGACCTTGGAGATGCCGAGCTTGTTCAGGGTGTCCTGGCTGGTGCCCTGGAACTCCGCCGGGTAGTCCATCGCGCCGACGCCCATGATGACCGACTGGCCGGGCATCAGGCGGGGCACCGAGTGGACGGTGCCGAGGCCGCCGGGGTTGGTCAGGGAGACCGTGACCCCGGTGAAGTCGGCCATCGTCAGCTTGTTGTCGCGGGCGCGCCGGACGATGTCCTCGTAGGCCTGCCAGAACTCGAAGAAGTTCAGCGTCTCGGCCTTCTTGATCGCCGCGACGACCAGCTGGCGGTCGCCGTTGGGCTTGACCAGGTCGATGGCGAGACCGAGGTTGACGTGCTCCGGCTTGACCATGGTCGGCTTGCCGTCCTTGGTCTGGAACGACCAGTTCATGGACGGCATGGCCTTGATGGCCTGCACCATCGCGTACCCGATCAGGTGCGTGAAGGAGATCTTCCCGCCGCGGGCCCGCTTGAGGTGGTTGTTGATGACGATGCGGTTGTCGAACAGCAGCTTCACCGGGACGGCGCGCACGGACGTGGCCGTGGGCATCTCCAGCGAGGCGTCCATGTTCTTGGCGACCGCGGCGGACGGACCGCGCAGGGTGACCAGCTCGGGACCCTCGGCGCTCGCCGCGGCGGGCGCGGCCTGCGCCGGTGCCGCCTTGGCGGGCGCCGGCTTGGCGGCGGCGGGCTGGGCGGCCGGAGCCGCCTGCGCCGGGG
>NZ_JBQOUX010000164.1:0-13114 GCF_052216785.1 Streptomyces sp. JW3
CCCTCACGGCGGCTGACTCGTTCGGATAGTCACCGCGGACCTCGGCGACCATGCGGACCGCTCGTTTGCGCAGCTCAACGGGATAGGAGGAAGGACGTGCCATGACTCGATCCTTTCACGGAATCGAGTCTCTATCGAACCCGGAACGGTTCAACCCCACATCAGGGCGGCGACGACGCCGGGGACCGCGTAGGGGACGAAGACGCCGAGGCGGATCACCCGGGCGAGGCGGAGCAGGCCGCTGTCCAGGGCGAGGGCGAGCAGGAGTGCGAACAGCAGCATCAACGGGACTTGGAGGAGAAGAAAGGCGACGACGCGCAGGACGCCCTCGTGGAGGAGGGAGTCGGCCAGGGCGGTGGTGTAGTTGTCCAGACCGACGAAGACGGTGCCGCCGACCAGGCGTTCCTGGAAGAAGCTGAAGTAGCCGGCATAGGCGAGTGGTGCCAGGAAGAGCAGCAGGAACAGGAGCATGAAGGGAGCCACGAAGAGCGGCCCGGCGGGCAGTCGGCGGCGCTTGCGGGGCGGTGCGGCGGTGGTCGGGGGCATGGCGCTCAGGCCTCCTTCACGGTGAAGCCCTGCTTGCGCGCGTATGCGGACAGCCGGGACTGGAGGGTGGCCAGGGCGGCGACGGTGTCGGTACCCCGGCCGAGCGAGGCGCCGACGGTGTCGGTCCAGTCGGTGGCCACATGGTCCAGGAAGGGCGGCCACTGGAAGTCGGCGGGGACGGTGGCGCCGATGTCGGCGAAGACCTGGTTGACCCGCTGACCGCCGTAGAAGTCGGGCTCGTCACCGGTGAAGGAGGGGTCGGCGAGCAGGGACCTGGTGGCGGGGAACAGGAACTGCTGGGTGGCGAAGAGCTTCGTCGTCTCCGGATCGGTGTTGAGGAACTGGGCGAACACGGCCGCGGCGACGGGTGTTCGGTCTGGTTGAGGACGGCGGTGGTGGAGCCGCCCCAGTTCCCGGAGACCGGCTTGTCCGGGTTCCACTGGGGAAGCGGGGCGGCACGCCACTTCCCGGCGGTGGCCTTGGCGGAGCCCGACAGGAAGGCGGGGCCCCAGGCGGCCGTGAGCCAGGTGGCGTACCGGCCTTTGTTGAAGCCGGTGTACCAGGTGTCGGTGAAGCCGGGGTCGGTGGAGACCAGACCGTCCTTGATCAGGCCGCTCCAGTAGGCCGCGAGTTCCCGGGACGTGCGGTCGTCGACGCGCAGGGTCAGTTCGGTGCGGGAGGGGGAGGCGAAAGGGCGGGCGCCGGCCTGCCAGAGCAGGCCGTGCCAGGCTGCGGGCTCGTTGGGGGCGAGGTTGGTGAGGTGGACGTCCGGGTCGGCCTCGTGCAGACGGCGGGCGGTGTCGGAGAACTCCTCCCAGGTGCGCGGAACGTCGAGGCCGTGCCGGTCGAAGATGTCCTTGCGGTAGAGGAGCCCCATGGGGCCGGTGTCCTGCGGGATCGCCCAGACCTCGCCGCGCTCGCCGGTCACCTGTTGCCAGGTCCAGTCGACGAACGCGTCCCCGAGGTCGGAGGCGCCGTAGGGGGCGAGGTCGACCAGGGCGCCGGTGATGGTGAAGGCGGGGATCGCCTGGAACTCGCTCTGGGCCAGGTCCGGGGCGCCGGACCCGGCCCGGAGGGTGGTGCGCAGCTTGGAGTAGTGCGGGGTGCCCTGACCGACATTGACGACCTTGACCTTGATCGCCGGATAGCGCTTCTCGAAGAGGGCGACCTCCTTGGCCATGTCCGGCGTCCAGGTCCAGTAGGTCAGCTCGGTCGGGGTGCGCATCGCCCGGTCGATCTCCGCGCGGGACACCGGCTTCGTACGGGCGGACGGACCGCCGGAGCCACCGCCTGCGCATGCGGTCACGGCGGAGCCGAGCGAGATCGCCCCCGCGGCTTGGAGGAGACGGCGCCGGGAGACGGACGTGGCGGCCATGGGGGCGCGTGGCCTGCGGGGTAGGGGCATGACGGACTCCTGCCGGAAGGGATGCGGAGAGGGCGGCGGCACGCGTGAGGGCGCAGGGCGCGCAGGGCGTGGCCGGGAGGAACGACGCCGGGGCCGGCCGGGGTCGCCGGGGGCCCGAACCGTCGTGCGTGGTGCGCGTACGGGATGCGGGTGTCGCCCGCGAGGTGTCCGCGGACCGATGGGCGTGAGCGCTGTCGCGCGGCCCGGGTGCGCGGGACCTGTCGAGTGGCGGGGCGAGAGGGAACGTTCGGCCGCAGGGGGCGGCGTCCGGAACGGGGTCAGGGAGTGGGAGCGGCCCCTGTTCTGTGTCCGCGGTCGGACGGTGGCGCGGTCGAGGAACGCACCACCAGGTCGACGAGGGGCTCGTCCGCGGCCGGCAGCTCGGCGTCCGGCTTCTCCACCGCGAGCACCAGGCGCCGGATCGTGTCCCTGGCCACGGCGTCGAACGGCTGCCGGACCGTGGTCAGCGGCGGACTGGTGTACCCGGCCAGCGGGATGTCGTCGAAGCCGACCACGCTCACGTCGTCGGGCACCCGCAGTCCGGCCTCGGTCAGGGACCGGACCAGGCCGACAGCCATGTCGTCATTGGCCGCGAACACCGCGGTGGTCGGTTCCGCATCCGGTTCGCCGGCGGCGAGCAGGCGGCCCGCCGCGTGGCCCGAGGCGGCCGACCAGTCGCCCTCGATGACGGGCGGTGGCGTCAGCCCCCGCTCGGTGAGCGCGGTTCGCCACCCCGCCATGCGGTCCCGGGCGGCGAACCAGCGCTGCGGACCGGCCACATGACGGATCACCGTGTGCCCCAGGTCGAGCAGGTGCTCGGTGGCGGCCCGCGCCATGAGGTCGGCGCCGCCCCCGGAGGACATCGCACCCGGGCCGCCCGGTGCGCCGATGACCACCACGGGGACGGCGACCGGCGGCGGAGCTCCGCCCTCGTCGATCGGCTCGGAGACGATGATCCCGTCCACGCCCTGTTCGAGCAGCGACTCCATCGCCCCCGCGGTTCCGCCCGGATCGCCCTCCAGCGTGTTCACCACCTGCAGCCCGTACCCGGCGTCACGGGCGGCCCGCTCGATGCCGATCAGCAACGAGACCGGACCGTACAGGGCGGTGCCCAGCGCGACCACCCCGAGCGTGCGGGTACGGCCCGAGGCGAGCGCGCGGGCGGCACCGTTGCGGCGGTAACCGAGTACCGCCGCCGCTTCGAGCACCCGGCGCCGTACTTCGGCCGACACGTACGGCTCGTCGTTGAAGACCCGCGACACCGTCTTCTGCGAGACCCCGGCCGCCCGGGCCACATCCGCGCTGCGCGGCGCGGCGGCCTTGCCCTCTCGGTTTCCTCGCATGCCCGGTACCTTCCGATCGGCGGACGGACGCAGCCGGTCCAGCACGGTCATGGCCGGGAGACGACCGTATGACTGCGCTGTCATGACTGCGGTGTCATGTGTAGGCGGTCGAACAGGACGCGTCAATACTTCGCGCAACGACTGGTGCGTAATCAGGGGCAGAGGGTGCGGGCCCCCATGCCCGCGCGGTCGCTACCTCACCGGCCGGTCACCGAAGGGCACCGGCGGCTGCCCGGTGGTTTCCCGGTGGCTGCCCGGTGGCTTCGCGTACGGCCTCGTCGGTCCGTATGCCGTGCGGACGAACACGTCGCGGTCGGCGGTCGACCGGGAGCGGGCTGGCCCGTGGGCCGAGCGGGCCGGCGCGGCGCGGGCGGCGGGTGTCGGGCACGGTCACACCTCGGGGTGCGGGCAGGCGAAGTGGCCGCACCGCGAGGCCGTGCTCGACCGCTGCCCGGAACCGACCGGGGCTGCCGGGGCGGGCCTCGGCTCGTGTCCGGGCTCCGCACATGAACGGCGTGATCTCGCGGGTGGGCTGGTCAGGGAACCGGCTGTGTCGCGTCATGCCGCGTTGCGCCGTCGGGAGACAGCCGGCGTGGGTGGCGGACGGGGCCCCGATTATTCGGTGGGGCCCGCCGCGCCACCGTCAACCGATCTCCTGCCGGGCCTTGGCCCACAGCCAGCCCGCGTAGGCGTGCAGGCCCTCACCCATCGCCAGGTCCGTCTTCCCGGCGAGGGCGCGGGCGTAGGTGCCCTCCAGGAGGGCGGCGAGGCGGAAGCAGGCCAGCACCTGGTACCAGCGGAAGGCGGAGACGTCCCGGCCCGTCGCCCGACCGTAGTGCGCGACGAGTTCGGCCCGCCCGGGCATCCCCTCCCAGGGCTGGAACTGCGGTGCGCTGCCGGGCGGGTCCGCCTCCTCGCGCCAGGCGGTCAGGATCCATGCCAGGTCCAGGAGGGGGTCACCGAGGGAGGCCATCTCCCAGTCGACGACGGCGGCGAGGCGGGGGGTGTCGTGGGCGAACATGACGTTGGCGAACTGCAGGTCCCCGTGTACGACACCGGTGGCGCCCTGCTCCGGGGTGTGTGCCCGCAGCCAGTCGGCCACGGTGTCCACCAGCGGGGACTCGTGCTCCCGGTAGGCGGGGTCCGCGCGGTAGCCGTGCAGCATATTCAGGTACTTGGACGTCTGGCGCGGCAGCCATCCCTCCGGGCGGCCGAAGTCGGCCAGGCCGTGCGCGGCGGGGTCGACCGCGGCCAGGCTCGCGGCCGCGTCGACCAGCGCGAAGGCGACCGCGCGCCGCCAGCCGGGGTCCTCGGCGTACCGGCCGGGCAGGGTACCGCGGGGCGTGAAGCCGTCGATCTTCTCCAGGACGGAGAAGGGGGCGCCGAGCACGTCCTCGTCCAGCACGCTGGCGTACAGGCGCGGATGCGGTACATCGGTGTCGGCGAGGGCGGTGAGCACCCGCCCCTCGCGCCGGAAGGCGTCGAGGGCGCCGGTGCGCAGGTGACGGCCGGGCCGGCGCAGCACGAGTTCGGTCCCGTCTGCCCGGTGGAGCGTGAACAGCAGGTTCTGGGCGCCGCCGGTGAGCGGGGTGAGAGAGGTGACGGGGCCGTCCCCGGGGAGAGCGCCGAGACCGGACCAGGCGTTGAGGCGGCCGACCTCGGGTCCGTCGGCGTAGTCGGCCGGGTTCTTGTTGCCCGACGTGTCCGAGGCGCTCATCGGGACACCGCCGTCAGGTGGTCCGCGTACTTCGCGCGGGCCGCCGCCAGCCGGGTGGGCAGGTGCGCGGAGCCGAAGAGCGGGTCCTCGGCCGGGACGGCGTCCCGCAGCAGCAGCTTCGCCACGACGTCCTGGTGGGCCTCGGTGGGGCCGTCGGCGACCGCGAGGGTGGGACCGGACTGCCACATGCGGGCCAGACCGAGTTCGTTGGAGACACCGAGGGCGCCATGCAGGTGCAGGGCCCGGTAGGCGACGTCCACCAGGACCCTGGGGGTGGCGGCCTTCACCCCGGAGACGTGCAGGCGGGCGCGGCGGGCGTCGTCCCGGTCACCGGTGCGTGCCGCGCGGTCCATCTGCCAGGCGGCGTGCAGGACCTGGAGCCGGAACTGCTCGATCTGGATCCAGCTGTCGGCCAGTTGGTGGCGTACGGACTGCTGGTCGGCGAGCGCGCCGCCCCGGGTGCGCCGCGAGGCGATCCGCTCCGTCATCATCTCCAGGGCCCGCTGGCACTGGCCGACCGAGCGCATGGCGTGGTGCAGCCGGCCGCCGCCGAGCCGTGTCTGCGCGATGCGGAAACCGGTGCCGGGTTCGCCGAGGAGGTTCTCGGCGGGAACCCGGCAGCCGGTGAACCGGAGATAGGCGTGGACCCCCTGCCCCAGTGGCTCGCCGGCCAGGCCCGTGCCGCGCACCATCTCCATGCCGGGCGTCCCGGCCGGAACGAGGATCATGGAGGCGCCCTCGTGCACCGGCACGTCGGGGTCGGTGACGACCATGACGATGACGAAGGCGGCCAACGGGTAGTTGGAGGCGAACCACTTCTCCCCGTCGATGACCCACTCGTCCCCGTCCCGCACGGCGCGGCAGGTGAAGCCGCCGGGGTCGGCGCCGCCGGAGGGCTCGGTCATCGCGAAGGTGGAGACGATCCGTCCGTCGAGCAGGGGCTCCAGGTACTTCTGGCGCTGCTCCTCGGTCCCGTAGTGGGCGAGGATCTCCGCGTTGCCGGAGTCGGGGGCCTGGGTGCCGAAGACCATCGGTGCCCAGGCCGACCGCCCCAGGATCTCGTTGAGCAGGGCCAGGTGCACCTGTCCCATGCCCATGCCGCCGAGGGACGGCGGCAGATGGGCCGCCCACAGTCCCTGGTCGCGCACGCGCAGTTGGAGTGGGCGGACGACGTCGCGGAAGACGTCGGTGTCACGGTCGTAGGGCTCGGCGCTGCCGGGGAACAGCACGTCGAGCGGCTCGATCTCCTCCCGGACGAACCCGGCGGTCCAGTCCAGTTCCTCCTGGAACGCGGCGTCGGTACTGAACTCCCACATGAGCCACCTACCTTCGGGACGACGGTGCTCCTCAGCCCTGCTGGATGTGCTGCTTCATGGCTTCGAGACGGGTCAGGACCGGGTAGCCGTCCACACTGAGCGCGTTGCCGTGCCCGGTCTGGTGGATGTCGAAGACGGCCTGGAGCGCGGCGTAGAACCCCTGGACGTCCAGGGTCTGGTTGACGGCCCGCTTGGCCTGGCGCAGTCCGAAGGGTGGCATCGACGCGATGCGCGCCGCCAGCTCACGCGCCGAGTCGTCGAGCGCGTCGAGCGGGACCACCTTGTTGACCATGCCCACCCGCTCGGCCTCGTGAGCGGTCAGCGGGCGGCCGGTGAAGAGGATCTCCTTGGCCTTGCGCGGCCCCAGTTCCCAGGTGTGCCCGTGGTACTCGACGCCGCCGATGCCCATGTGCACCACCGGGTCGGAGAACTCGGCGTTCTCCGCGGCCACGATCAGGTCGCACGGCCAGCACAGCATCAGTCCGGCGGCGATGCACTTGCCCTGGACGGCCGCGATGGTCGGTTTGGGGATGTTGCGCCACTTGAGGGAGTACTCCAGGTAGCGGCGGGTCTCCGCGTCGTAGATCCACTCCAGGGTGATCTCGGCGGGACCGGGCCAGCGGTCCTTCATGTCGTGGCCGGCGGAGAAGTGGCGGCCGTTGGCCCGCAGCACGACCACGCGGACCTCCTCGTCGCGGGCCGCACGCGTCCAGGCGGCGTCGAGGTCGTCCAGGAGGGCCATGGTCTGGGCGTTGGCCGCCTCCGGACGGTTGAGCGTGATGACGGCGACGCCGTCCTGTGCCTCGTACAGGATCTGTTCCATGACCGGCGCCCCTCCGCATGAGTACGGCAACAGCGGGGCGAGAATACCATTCTCGCCAGACGGAAGTACTACTCGCGCACCCACTTCGCCACCCGGCCGGGTCCGTCCGTCACCGGAACTAGCATTATCGCAGTCCGATAACTACATTCTCCTAAACAGGAACTTGTTTCTCACGCTTCATGTCACGAACGTGCGATCTCTGGGAGGCGATCAGCGGTGCGCCCCGACAACGTGGAAGCCGACAGCCCGACGGACGGCTCGGCCGCGCAGCCCGACTTCTTCCGGGACGCGGGCCTCGTGGAGGATCCGTACCCCTACCTCGACGCGTTGCGCGCGCGGTGCCCGGTACAGCGGGAACCGCACCACGGCGTGATGATGGTGACCGGGTACGAGGAGGCGGTCCGGATACTGCAGGATCCGGCGACCTTCTCCTCCTGCCTGTCGGTGACCGGCCCCTTCCCCGGATTCCCGGTCCCGCTCGACGGCGTCGACGACGTCGGCGACCTCATCGCGCGGCACCGGGACGAACTGCCGATGAGCGACCAGTTGCCCACCCTCGACCCGCCCGTGCACACCGCGCACCGCGCGCTGCTCATGCGGCTGATCACTCCCAAACGGCTCAAGCAGAACGAGGAAGCCGTCTGGGGCATCGCCGACGACCTGCTGGACAGCTACCTGGCCCGGGGCGAGGGCGAACTGATCAACGAGTTCGCCGGACCCTTCAGTCTGCTGGTCATCGCCGATCTGCTGGGGGTGCCGGACGAGGACCGCGAGGAGTTCCTGGACCGTCTCCAGCGCCGTCCCGCGGCCGGTGGCGCCGTCGGCAGCACCGGTGAGGACACGCTGGCGCACTCGCCGCTGGAGTTCCTGTACGCGCGGTTCACCGCCTACATCGAGGACCGGCGCCGCGCGCCGCGCGGCGACGTGCTCACCGGACTGGCCACCGCGACCTTCCCCGACGGCACCCTGCCCGAGGTGGGCGACGCCGTGCGCGTCGCGGCCAACCTGTTCTCCGCCGGCCAGGAGACCACCGTCCGCCTGATCAGCTCCGCGGTGAAGGTGCTGGCCGAACGGGCCGATCTTCAGGCGCTGTTGCGTGCCGAGCCGGACCGCATCCCCAACTTCGTCGAGGAGTCGCTGCGCACGGAGAGCCCCGTGAAGGGCGACTTCCGGCTCGCCCGGGTGGCGACCGAGGTGGGTGGTGTCGACGTCCCCGCCGGCACCACCCTCATGATCGTGAACAGTGCCGCCAACCGGGACCCCGCCCGCTTCGAGGACCCCGCCACCTTCGACCCCGCCCGCGCGAACGCCCGTCACCACCTGTCGTTCGGCCGTGGCATCCACACCTGCCCCGGGGCGCCGCTGGCCCGGACCGAGGCCCGGGTGGCCATCGAACGCCTCCTGGACCGCACCTCGGACATCAGGATCTCGGAGCGCGTGCACGGCCCCCGCACCGACCGGCGCTACCGCTACCTGCCGACGTACATCCTGCGCGGTCTGACCCAGCTCCACCTGGAGTTCACGCCCGTGGAAAGGACCTCCACCTCATGAAGGCGTTCGTCGACGAGGACCGCTGTCGCGGGCACGCCGTCTGCTGCTCGCTCTGCCCCGAGGTGTTCGACCTCAGCGACGACGGCTACGCGGTCGTCCAGGTCCCGGAGATCCCCGCCGGGTCCGCGGCGGCGGTCCGCGACGCGGCGGGAAGCTGTCCGGAGCGCGCCATCACGGTGGAGGAGGGGCGGACCGCGTGAGGCCGGACGTGTCCCCCCGGGACCGCCGCCCCGCCCCCGGCGGGGCGGCGCCGGCCGCCGGGTCCGCGCAGCGGCCCGCCGCGGTGGAGGCGGCGCGCGTGCGGGAGATTCCCGCCGCGCTGGCCGAGCGCTACCAGGCGGCGGGCTGGTGGCGGGACGAGACGATCGGCGACCTGCTGGCCCGGGGAGTGGCCGCGGCACCCGACACGGCGTTCCAGGTGCACTCGGCCGTACGGCCCTGGTCCGGAACGTTCCGGGACGTGGAGCGGACCGCGCGCAGGCTCGCCGCGGGGCTGCGCGAGCGCGGTGTGGGCGCCGGTGACACCGTCGCCTTCCAGTTGCCCAACTGGATGGAGGCGGCGGCGGTGTTCTGGGCCTCCGCCTTCCTCGGCGCGGCCGTCGTGCCCATCGTCCACTTCTACGGACGCAAGGAGGTCGGCTACATCCTCGACTCCGTCGCACCGGCCGTGTTCATCGGCACCGGCCGGTTCGGACGGCTGGAGTTCCCCGCCGACCTGTGCGCCGGCGTCCCGGTGGTCGGCGTGGTCGGCGCGGTGGGCGAGAGCGCGCGGGGGCGGTCTCCCGCCGAGGCCGACGCAGCAGGTGCGACCAACGAGGCCTTCGACGCCTTCGAGGACCTCCTGGCCGACACCCCGCTGCCCGAGCCGCTGCCCGCCGACCCGACGGCCCCCGCCCTGATCGCCTTCACCTCCGGCACGACCCGGGACCCGAAGGGTGTCGTCCACAGCCATCGGACGCTCGGCCACGAGACCCGCCAACTGGCGGCGAGCTACCCGGCCGACCGGGGAACCCAGCTCACCGCGGCGCCCGTGGGCCACTTCATCGGCATGGTGAACGCCTTCCTGATCCCGGTCCTGGAGGGAACCCCGGTGCACCTCACCGACGTGTGGGACCCGGGCCGGGTGCTGGAGCTGCTGACCCGGCACGACCTGCACATCGGCGGCGGCGCCCCCTACTACGTCACCAGCCTCCTCGACCACCCCGACTTCACCCCCCGGCACCTGCGGTACATGAAGTACGCCGGGCTGGGCGGGGCGGCCGTGCCGACAGCCGTCACCGTCCGCCTCGCGGAGCTGGGCATCCGGGTCTTCCGCGCCTACGGCAGCACCGAACACCCGTCGATCACCTCGTCCTCGCCCGCCGCGCCCGAGCACAAGCGGCTCTACACGGACGGCCGGGCGCTGCCCGGGGTCGAGTTCCGGCTGGCCGAGGACGGTGAGATCCTCAGCCGGGGCCCGGACCTGTGCCTGGGCTACACCGACCCCGAGCTGACGGCGCGGGCCTTCGACGCCGACGGCTGGTACCGCACGGGCGACATCGGCACCGTGGACGAGGACGGCTACCTCACGATCACCGACCGCAAGGCCGACGTGATCATCCGGGGCGGGGAGAACGTCAGCGCGCTGGAGGTCGAGGAGCACCTGCTCGCCCTGCCCGCCGTCGCGGAGGCCGCGGTGGTGGCCGCCGCCGACGCCCGGCTCGGCGAGCGCGTCGCGGCCTTCCTGCGGCTGCGGCCCGGACACCGCCTGCCCACCCTCGACGAGGTGCGCGCCCACTTCGAGCGGGCCGGCCTGGCCCGGCAGAAGTGGCCCGAGGAACTGCACGCGGTCGAGGACTTCCCCCGTACGGCAAGCGGCAAGATCCAGAAGTTCAGGCTGCGCAGGGACCTGGTGCGGCCCGGACCGGAGAGTGCACGTCTCACAAGGAGCCAAGGAGAATCACATGGTGTCGCGTAAGCTGCCGTTCCCGCTCTTCGACGCGGACAACCATCTGTACGAGCCCCCGGAGGCGCTGACCCGGCACCTCCCGGAGAAGTACGCCAGTGCGGTGCAGTACGTGCAGGTCGACGGCCGTACGAAGATCGCGATCCGGGGCCAGATCAGCGACTACATCCCCAACCCGACCTTCGAGGTCGTGGCCCGGCCGGGCGCCTGGGAGGAGTACTTCCGCAACGGCAACCCGGAGGGCAAGTCGCACCGGGAGCTGTTCGGCAAGCCGATGAAGTCGATCCCGGCGTTCCACCAGCCCGAGCCGCGGCTGGAGCTCATGGACGAGCTGGGCATCCAGCGCACCCTGATGTTCCCGACGCTGGCCAGCCTCATCGAGGAGCGGATGCGGGACGACCCGGAACTGATCCACGTGGTCGTCCACTCCCTCAACCAGTGGCTGCACGAGACCTGGCAGTTCAACCACAAGGACCGGATCTACACCACGCCCGTGATCAGCCTGCCGATCCTGGACAAGGCGATCGCCGAACTGGAGTGGTGCCTGGAGCGCGGCGCGCGGGCCATCCTGGTGCGGCCCGCTCCGGTGCCCGGCTACGGCGGGTCGCGTTCGTTCGCGCTGCCGGAGTTCGACCCCTTCTGGAAGCTGGTGGAGGAGGCCGGGGTGCTGGTCAGCATGCACTCCTCGGACAGCGGCTACTCCCGTTACGCGGGCGAGTGGGAGGGCCGGCAGCAGGAGATGACGCCGTTCCAGGCCCAGGTCTTCCGGATGCTGGGCGAGTGGCGGCCGGTCACCGACGCGGTGGCCTCCTGGATCTGCCACGGCGCGCTGTTCCGGTTCCCGAACCTGAAGCTCTCGGTCATCGAGAACGGCTCGTCCTGGCTGGCGCCGCTGATCGACCAGCTCACCGACGTGTACAAGAAGCAGCCGCAGGGCTTCCTGGGCGACCCCGTCGAGGCGGTCACCACGCGGGTCCACATCAGTCCGTTCTGGGAGGAGGACATGGCCGAACTGGCCGGTGTCATCGGGGCGGACCGGGTGCTGTTCGGCTCCGACTACCCCCACCCCGAGGGGCTGGCCGACCCGGTCTCCTACGTCGACGCGCTGCAGAGCATGAGCGAGGCCGACCAGGCCAAGATCATGGGCGGCAACCTGGCCCGGCTGATCGACTCCTGAGCGGCCGGAAACGGTGAAGGGGGGGTGCGGTCCCGCACCCCCCCTTCACCGGTGTCCGCGCCGGCCTGCTACCGCCGGGGCAGGCCCAGGACGCGTTCGGCGATGATGCCCCGCTGGATCTCGGAGGTGCCGCCGGCGATGGTGCCGCCGAAGCTGCGGGCGTAGCGGTTGAACCAGCTGCGGCAGTCGTCGTCGAAGCCCATGTGGTAGTACGGCGCGGTGGTGGCGGACAGGTCGAGGCCGTCCGGGCCGGCCGCCTCCAGGGCCCGTTCCAGGGCCCGCTGGGAGCCCTCCGAGCCGAGTACCTTCAGCACCGACAGGGCGGGTACGTCCTGTTCGCCGCGGGCGGCGCGGGCCAGGGCGGCCGAGCCGAGCAGCCGCAGCGCCTGGAGGTCCATGACGAGGGTGGCGTACCAGTCCTTCTCCAGCGCGGTGACCGGACGGAAGTCGGCGGCGGCCCGGGACATCCGTTCGGCCTCGCCGAGCCACATCAGGGTGCGCTCGTGGCCCAGCGAGCCGGCGGCCACCCGCCAGCCCTGGTTGAGGGGGCCGACGAGGTTGGCGGCGGGGACCCGGACGTCCTCGAAGAAGACCTCGTTGAAGTCCTTGTCGTCGGCGGCGGTGTAGGAGGCGAAGGGCCGCCGGGTGACGCCGGGGGTGTCGGTGGGGATCAGCAGCACGCTGATCCCCTTGTGCTTGGGGGCGTCGGGGTCGGTGCGGACGAAGGCGAGCAGCACGTCGGCGTCGTGGGCGCCCGAGGTCCACACCTTCTGCCCGTTGACGACGAAGTGGTCGTCGACGCGTTCGGCGCGGGTGCGCAGCGAGGCGAGGTCGCTGCCGGCGCTGGGCTCGCTCATGCCGAGGGAGGCGGTGATCTCGGCGCGCAGGATCGGCACGGCCCAGCGGTGCTTCTGCTCCTCGGTGCCGAAGGAGAGGAGGGAGGCCGCGATGATGCCGACGCCCTGGGGGTTGTAGCTGTGGCAGATGCGGCGCCGGATGAGTTCCTCGCGGTGCGCGAACTGCTGGATGACACTGGCGCGCCGGCCGCCGAACTCGGGCGGGTTGCCGGGCAGCAGCCAGCCCTCGTCGAACTGCAGGCGCTGCCAGCGCCTGGCCCATTGGGGGATGTGCGCGCTGGAGCGGGGCCGTTCGCCGGCCTCCGCCTCGGCGGGCAGGTTGGCCTCCAGGAACGCCGCGAACTGGGCCCGGAACGTCTCGACGTCGTCGTCAAAGGTCAGTCGCATGGCTCTCCTCGGCTATCAGCGCCCGGTGCTCGGCGGCGCCGCCGAGC
>NZ_JBQOUX010000165.1:0-12882 GCF_052216785.1 Streptomyces sp. JW3
GCCGTCCTCCCCGGTGGGCGAGGACGGCCGCGCGACGCGTGTCCGCCGTCAGACCGCCGCGAACTCCCGCTCCAGCCTGGGGATAAGGTCCCGCAGGTCCTCCTCCCAGCAGCCGCCGTTGTGGCCGCCGTCGCACCGGGTGCCCCAGCCGGCCCCGTCACCGTAGTTGACGTAGTAGTAGGTCATGCCCAGCGCGTCCATGGCCGCCTTGGCGTTCTTGGCGGCGCCCGCGATCCAGAACTCCGGCTCCACGGGCGAGCCGCCCCCGTCGCCGGTGTACACGGAGACCCCGATGCCGGCGTCGGCCAGCCGGTCCATGTGCTGGGAGGGGTCGACCTCGTTCCACCGCCGGTCGGCGTTGAACACCGGGTAGGGCGAGCCGAACGCGGCGTCGCTGTCCACACCGGGCTGGTAGGGCGACTCGTCCGGGTCGCAGGCCCCCGACGCCGCCGCGCAGATCACGCCCGTCGCGTCGATGAGGGAGGCGACGACGGCCAGCCGCAGGCCCATCGAATTGACCGACATGTCGATGTCGCCGGAGAGCGACGCGGTGTGGCTGAACAGGTCGGGGCGAATCTGCGCGTAGTGCAAGGCGCCGAACCCGCCCATGGAGACCCCGGCGACAGCTCTGGCCTGCTTGGCAGCGAGGGTGCGCAGGTTGGCGTCGATGAACGGGATCACCTGCTGGAGATGGAAGTTCTCCCAGTTCTGGGCGCCGGCGGCGGTGTTCTGGTTGAGCCAGTTGGTGTACCAGCCGCGGGCACCGCCGTCCGGCACGACCATGATCATCTGGTCGGACATGGACAGCGCCGGGTAGTTCTGCTGGACCGGGTCGTCGGGCGAGCCGTGCAGGAAGTACAGCACGGGGTAGCGCCGGTCCGGGTCGTCGTAGTAGCCGCTCGGCAGGATGATCTTGATGTGCTGTTCGCCCGCGACCTCGGGTGTGGTCACGGTGAGGTAGAAGTCGGTGGCGCTTCCGGTCGCCTCGCCGACCTGGGTCAGGCCGAAGCCGTCCGCCATCGGCGGCGGTGCGGTGGCCGCGGCGGCGGCCCGTGCCGGGCCCGCCGGTGCGATCACGGCCACGGCCACGGCGGCGAGCAGCCACGCCAGCGCCGGCCGGAACCAGGCCGTACCGCGTCTGGCTCCCTTGCCCACCCCGGTCCTCCCTGTCGCTTGCGCCTTCCCTGTCATTCCTGTTCTCCCCGTCATTCCTGTCCTCCCTGTCATCGCGTTCCCCCTGTGCGGTTGTTCGGCACGGTCAGTCCAGGACCTCGGTCCGCAACTGCGGTGAGGCCGCGATCTGCTCCTCGGTGAAACGGCCGGTCACCCACCGGCCGGCCGAGAACAGCGCGGTCTGGTCGGCGTAGTGCGGCGAGTTCGGGTCGGCGGACTGGGAGTAGGCCAGCACCGAGTACGCCTCGGGCGGCCCGTCCGCGGTGAACCGCACCTGCTGGACGAAGCTGGACCCGAAGACGACGTCCGCCTTCCCGTCGACCTGTCCGGGCGTGATCACGTTGAGGACCCCCAACTGGCCGATCGTGCCATGGATCGGTATCCGCTCACCGCCTCGGGTGACGTGCTGGACGCTCGACAGCGGGGCGTCCAGCGCGACGCCCGCCGTGCGCAGCGCCAGCACGGCACGGGCCAGCGCCTCCCGGACGGCGGAGCTGCCGGTGTCGAGCGAGTTGGGGGTGTGCACGGGGTCCTTGGGGTCGAAGGGGACCCGCCACGGCAGCTTCTCCACCCCCTGCCCGCCCAGCAGGTAGGACCAGTAGTTCGCGAAGAGCCAGGAGCCCTTGCTGTCCGTGGTGTAGTCATGGCTCTTCCAGGCGGCCAGCACCGGGCAGGCCCCGCTCACGTCGACCAGGCTGCCGTCCACCAGGACCACACCGAAGAGCACGTTCCGGCAGGCCGTCACCGTGGCGTCGAGCGCCAGGTCGGCCGCCCTGCTGTTGTCGGCGAACAGCAACTGCCCCATGGTCTGCGGGGTGAAGCCCTTGCCCGGCAGGCCGTCCGTGCCGTTGATGCGGTTCTGCGCGGTCAGGATGAGTTCCTGGGTGCGCAGTGACCGGGGCGTCGAGGCGGCGCCCATCACCCGGGGGAAGGTCAGCGGCTGCGCGGGATTGGCCAGCCAGGGACTGTCGTTGGCGTTGCCCGCGAAGTCGGCGCGGACCAGGCGCGGCTGGTCGTGCGGGTCGAGGAGCCCGGGTGCGGCCGCGTCCGGGTCGTCGGGCCAGTCGCACGCGCTGCGCTTGCCGTCCAGAATGGCGACCGGGGGCACGTTCGGCAGCCCCAGCGACTGGTTGAACAGCAGTTTGCCGGTCTCGGTGAGACAGGCGTCGGCGTGCGCGTCGGTGATGTTCGGGGTGGCCTGGATGTCGGCGTACAGCGCGTTGCCGGCGCGGTCGGCGGCGACGGTGTTGAAGAAGGGCACGCCCTGAGTCGTCTCCAGGGTGTCCACCACGTCGTGCACGTCGGTGGCCCGGTTCAGCCCGAACCACGTGTTCAGCGCCCGCAGGTTGTCCATGTTCGCGTCGCGGACGGCGTGCGCGCTGACCACCCAGGGCAGCGCGACGCCCTGCAGGGACGTGGTGACGGGGCCGTAGCGGGTGGCCCACAGGGTCCTGGTGACCTTGCCGAGGGTGCCGTCGGCCTGCCGTACGTCGATCTCGACGCGCTGCGAGGTCATCCGCTCCCAGGCGCCGTCCACCAGGTACTTGGTGGGGTCGAGCGGATCGACCTGGACGTCGAACAGCCCGAACGGCGCGACGGTGGCGACCGTGTGGCTCCAGGCCACGTTCTCGGTGTGGCCGATATTGACCGCGGGCAGGCCCAGCAGACTGGCCCCGGAGACGTTCACCTCGCCCGGGATCGTCAGCTGGCTCTGCCACATCCGGTTCTTGCCCTGCCAGGGGAAGTGCGGGTTGGCCAGCAGCATGCCGGTGCCCCCCGACACGCCCTGGGAGCCGACCGCCAGGGCGTTGCTGCCCATGCTCTGCTGACGGCTGCGCGCCAGCGCTTCGCGGATCCTCGTCGCGGTCCGCGCCGGGGAGGCCGCGGGCGCCCCGGCCGTGGTGGCCCCCGGGGGCGCGGCGTTGACCTGGCCGTCCAGCAGCGCGTCGGTGCTGCCCATGATGATCTCGGCGTGCGCGTGCCGGTAGACGTCGAGTTCGGTGATGGGCCCTACCCAGGCCGCGCCGCGGCAGGCGGGGTCGGAGATGCCGTCCACGCCGGTCTCGGCCAGGTACCTGTTGTACCCCTTCACATAGCCGCGGATGGCGTCCTCGACCTCGGGCTCCGGTCCGTCGGGGGCGGGCAGGGCGACGAGCCGCTCCACCACCCGGTTGTCCTTGATCCGTTGGAAGTAGAGGTCGCTGTTGAGGTTGGTGGTGCTGTCCTGGGCCTGGCCGGGACTGGCCTTGCCGTCGGGTCCCAGGTAGCGGGACCGCTGGGCGCCGACCGTCAGGTAGGTGTCGGCCAGGGTGCAGATGTTGTCCTTGGCCGCCGCATATCCGTAGCCCGTGCCCAGGCCCTCGTAGTCCGAGGCGATGATGTGCGGGATGCCGTACTCGGTGTAGCGGATCGTCGGCGCGTCGGGCCCCGTCTGCGCGGCGGCCGTCTGCGGGCCCATCACCGCGAGCGCCGCCAGGGCCGCCACCGTCAGCCGCGCTCTGCGTCTCCTCCGTGCCATCGCCGTCCTTCCCTGTCGGGCCGTCGTGTCGGGCCGTCGTGTCCGGCCGTCGTGCCGGTCCGTCATCCGGACGCGCCACGGTAGGGAGGACCGATGAAATTCCGATGACCGGCGGTGACGGGCGGGTAGCCGACGCGGCGGCGTCTGTCAGTCCGGAATCTTCCGGGGTCCCGCGGGGCCGCCGGGTTGTTAGGTTGCGCGGCGACGACACCAGAGCAGGAGGAGCCGTGCTCCCAGGGTTTTCCCGCCGCGCGCTGACGTGGTTCCTCGCGGCGGTCGCCGTGCTGTTCCTGCCGCCCGCGGCGGCGACGGCGCGGGCGGCCTCCGGGAGCACCGCCGCCACCGTCGCCTGTCCGGCCGCCGGTTTGGTCTCCCAGCACTTCCACGACGAGCACAACGGCGTCGACATCGCCAACGACGTCGGCACACCGATCTACGCCGTGGCCGACGGCGAGGTCACCATCTCCGGTTACGAGCCGGGGTACGGCCAGTGGATCCGGGTTCAGCAGTCCGACGGGCGGATCGCCGAGTACGGGCACATGATCCGGCGGGACGTCTTCCCCGGCGACCGTGTGGTGGCCGGCGAGCAGATCGCCCTGATGGGCTCCGAGGGCCAGTCCACCGGGCCCCACCTGCATCTGCGGATCTGGGGCGACTCGTCCGCCTCCTACGGGATCGATCCCGAGGTCTACCTCGCCGAACGCGGCCTGCTGCTGCCCTGTGTCCCGGGCGAGGGTCCGCGGCCCCGGCCGCCGGCGCATCCGGCGGAGTCGGGCCGGGTGGTGTCGGCGCGGTCGGCGGACGGGCGTCTTGAGGTGTTCGCCGCCGGAGCCGACGGCGTGCACCACGCCTGGCAGCAGGAGCCCAACGGTGCCTGGTCGCCGTGGCAGGCGCTGGGCGGTCCGGCCGGCGCCGAACTCGCCCTCGCGCCGAACGCCGACGGCCGCCTGGAACTGTTCGCCCTGGACGGGAACACCTTCCAGCACCGCTGGCAGCTGAGCCCGTCCGGTGGCTGGTCGGGCTGGGAGACCTTCGGCGGCGGCGGCCGGGACACCGCGGCCGGGGTCAACGCCGACGGCCGGATCGAGGTGTACGCGTCGGGCCCGGCCGGACTCTTCCACCGGTACCAGGTGGAGCCGAACGGCGGCTGGTCGGGCTGGGAGCCGACCGGCGGCGGCCCCGCCGACAGCCAGGTGGAGATGGAGGCGGCCCCCGACGGACGGCTGGAGGTCTTCGCCCTCAACGGAGCGACCTTCCAGCACCAGTACCAGACCTCCCCCAGCGGCGGCTGGTCCGCGTGGACCGGCTTCGGCGACGGCGGCCACGACCTGACGGTCGACCACAACGCGGACGGACGCCTGGAGGTCTTCGCCTCCGGACCGGTCGGTGTCTTCCACAAGTACCAGACCGGGGCGTCGAGCTGGTCCGGGTGGGAGGCGACCGGCGGGCCCGCCGACGCGCGGCTGACCAGTGAGCGCACCGCTGACGGACGCGTGGAGGTCTTCGCCATGAACGGCACCACCGCCATGCACCTGTGGCAGACGGCCGTGAACGCCCCCTACGGCGACTGGGCGCCCTTCGGCACCGGTGGCACGGAGGTCACCGCCGCCGCCAACGCCGACGGCCGCATCGAGGTCTTCGGCACCAGCCGGGCCGGCGTCCACCACCGCTGGCAGACCGGCTTCGCCACCTGGTCCGACTGGCTGTGGGTCAACGACTCCGCGGGGCCCGCGCTGCCCTGACCGTAAGCCGCCGTCCGCGTCGCTGCCCTGACCGCGAGCCGCCGCCCGTCGCGGCGCCGCCGGGAAACCCGCCCCCCGGGGCGCCCACCGCGCGAATCTCGCCATGTACACGACTGTCAGAGGCGCGGCTCGGCGCTCCCGCCCTACCCGACCGCGCCCCGCTGCGCCCGGCGCGGTGACTTTCCCCACTGCGCGGGACCGAAACGAGCCGTGACCGGCCCCGCGGCGCCGGTCACGGCGATGTGGCCGAAGTACGCCGGTGAACCGCCCGGTGGCGGACGTATCGTTTCGCTCGTCCGGCAGTGACGCGTGGAACGGGGGGCGCGGTGAGCGGCGTAGTGGTCCATGTACCACGGCAGGACGGTGCCGCGGTGACGTTGCGGCTGGGACCCGGCGAGGTGGCCCGCTTCGGACGGGGCTCCACGGGGAGCCCCGTGGAGCTGCGCCTGGACGACCCGGCGGTCTCCCGGCTCGCGGGGGAGATCCGGGTCACCGACGACCACTGGCAGCTGACGAACCACAGCACCAGCCACAGCTACCTCGTGGAGAACCCGGAGGGAGCGGGCGAATACCTCCGGGTGCCGCCACGGCGGGCCGGGGCACCCATCCCGTTCGAGTTCGCCCGCGTGGTGCTGCCCACGCGCGGTGACGTCACCGTCTCCTTCCAGGTGTTCGCCCCCGACCACGTCTACCTGGACCCGGCGGCCGTGGGCGGTCCGTGGGGGAACACCACGCTCACCGCGTACTCGCTCAACGAGACGGCCACCTACTTCCTCGTGCTGGTCGCGCTCTGCGAGCCCCGGCTGCGGGACCAGTCGCGGGTGGCGGTGCCCACCACCCCGCAGATCGTCGAGCGGCTCGCCGGGCACCCCGCCTGCCGGGGACTGACCGCCCGGGCGGTCAGCTCGCACATCGACTACCTCGCCGAGGAGAAGCTGCGCCTCGGCGACCCGGACGGCCACGAGTCCGGCCGGGCGGAGCGGCGCAACGGCAAGCGGGAGGAAGTCGTCGGGCTGGCCCTGCGGTTCGGACTCGTCCGGGAGGAACACCTCGCGCTGCTGCCGTCCCCGACGGCGTCCGGCGGGCCGCGCCGGCAGGCCGTGCGATGAGAGCACCGCACGGCCCGGGGGGAGCCACCCGACGCGACCGGGCGGACCTGCTGCCGCCCGGCTGCCGGGTCGGGAAGTGGCAGGTCATCCGGCTGATCGGCAGCGGCGGCTGGGCCACGGTGTACGCGGCCCGCCCGGCCGGCGGCCGGCCGGGCCGCCCCGACGTCGCCCTCAAGGTCATGCCGACCGCCGGGCTCGCGCCGCGCCAGGCCCGCCGGATCGTGGAATCCGCCCGCCGAGAGGTCGACCTGGGGCGCCGGGCCGGACACCCCCGGCTGATCGGCCTCCTTGAGTCGTTCGTGCTCACCGAGCCCCGACACCCCGCGCTGCACGGCGCGATCGTCCTGGTCATGGAGCGGGCCGCCGGCAGTCTGCGGGAACTGGTCGACGCGGGCGTGCCCGAGGGCGAGCGCGGCCGGCTCGTCGCGGGCATCTGCGAGGGAGTGGCCCACCTGCACCGGTCGGGCTGGGTGCACGCCGATCTGAAACCGGAGAACGTCCTGCTGGGCACGGACGGTTCGGTCAAGCTCTCCGACTTCGGTCTCGCCACCGAGCTGACGGGCACCCACGGGTACGCCCCTCCCCTGGGCACCCTGGACTACTTCCCGCCCGAGCGGTGGCGGGCGCCCCTCGGTGAACTCGGGGTGCGCGTCCGGCCGACCGCCGACATCTGGGCCCTGGGCATCATCATCCACGAGGTGTTCGCGTCGGGCTGCTCGCCGTTCCCGGGGGCCACTCCCATGGCGCGGGGTGCCGCGGTCCAGGAGTACGGCGCGGGGCGGGCGCCGCTGCGCATGGACCACGCGGTGCCGCCGTTCTGGCGCGCGCTGGCCGCCGACTGCCTCGCCCCGACCCATGCCGCACGCGCCCCGCACACCGCCGAGAGCCTGCTCGCCCGGATCGCCGCCCACCGGGACGGGCCCGGGGCGGGCACGGCACGGCTGAGCGGCCGGGCCCGGGCCGCCGTCCTGGCCACCGCGCTGTGCGGGATCGCCGGAGCGGCTCTGTGCGCGGACACGGCCGGGCCGACCACGCCGGTACCGTCCGGCCGCGCGGGCGGCGCGGCACCGGACACGGTCCGGGTCTACAACGCGGAGCGGGCCTGCCGGGAGAGCGGCGGCCGGGACCTGGACTGCAGCCTCGGCCTGGGTGTCGATCCGGCCCTGCCGTACACCGCGGACAACGTCGTGGCGACCCGGGTGTGGCACGGCGACGTGCTCACCGCCGACTGCCAGGTCCCCGACGGGCAGCCCATCGTCGACGAGGAGGACCACCGCTCCACCCGCTGGTTCCGCGTCCGCCTCCCGGCCGGCTCCCGGCCCCCCGCGGCCTGGCTCCCCGCGGTGCGCACCCGGGACCACCCGGCGCTGCCACGCTGCCCCCGGTGACCGGACCGCAGCCCGGCTCGTGGCGTCGGACGGCGTGATGGGCCAACGGGAACGAAGGCTCACTCACGCGAGTGGTCGCGCCACGGGCTTCCCGGCACCCGGACCCGTTCCCGAGGGCCTCACCCACGACGTACTGATCAGCTGGGGCGATCCCGTGCTGCCGGACGCCCCGCCCTTCGACTTCGACCACCCTCGGCCAGCGGACGCTCGGCCCTCGCCAGTAACGTCCGGCTTGGCCCCTCATGCTGTGCCGTACTGGGAGCGGACCATCCGGCTTTCGAAGGCGTTTCTGGAGAAGCATCAGTTCCAGAATCTCACGTCTCGTATCTGCGGGGCAGCGACCGTTTCTGGTCACAGCCATCCGCACTGTCTGCTGGCGTCCCGCAGCATCAGGAACTTCGGCTCGTGCCAGGAGGTAGCGGCCTCGCCCCGGCCGCACGGTATCCGGCGTCTCCCGGTCACATGGACATCCACTCCGTATGAAATCCGGTGTCGGCGATCAACCAGACGCGGCGATGGAGCGAACCACTTGTTGGAAACGGGAGTACAGGAGTGGCACGTTGGCACGCGCTTCGTGGGTGTCCGGATAGCTGACGAGGAGGTAAGTACGGTCCCAGACGCGGTTGATCCACATCAGTACCTCTGTGGAAGGGCTCGGCCCGACTAGGGCGTTGCACCGGGCGGCCTGCCATTCGCGGGAGCCGGTGATGTACCGCGCGTCGATATAGGAGAAGACCGGCAGGACCCGTGCAGCGTCGGACTGCAGGGGGAAGCCGGTGAGCTGGGCCACCCGCAGGGGTGAGATCAGCGTGAGCTCGCAGGCATCGGTGAACGAGGCACCCACGCCCGCGAGTAACGCTGGGAGGGGGAGAGCCTTGCCGTCTCGGGCGACGGGGAAAGTGACCGGCACGAGGTTGATGAACCAGCCTTGGGTGTACTGCCAGCGCGGCTCGTTACGGGTGTGCACCACAGTCAGGCCGCGGTAGGAGTCCCGTCCGCCCAATTCGTGGTGGACGATACCGAGGGCGGCCATGAGTCCGGCGGTGAACCCGGCACCGTGTGACCGGCAGACCTTGGCGAACGCATCGCTCTGCTCCGGGGTGAGGAGGTCCATCTCCAGTGCCGCGCTCGGTGGGTTCGCTCCCTCCGGCACGCCGAGTTCCAGCGGAAATGACGGCATTGGACCGGAGAGGAAGAAGTCCGCCCACCGTCGTACCTCGGGGCCGTCCAGCATCAGTTCGGCCGCTCGCCGGCGGTCCACGATGCTCGCCTCCAGGTAACTGCCCGCTGGTGCCAGCTTTGCCTCGACGCCGATCAACTCGGCCTCGTAAAGGGCTCGCAGTTCGGCGAAGACGAGGGTGATGGAGTAGCCGTCGGTGTGCGCGTGGTCGACGGCGTAGTAAAAGGTGGAGGAGTCTTCACGCAGGACAGCGGCAGCGGTGAAGGAGGGCCAGGTCATAGGGTCCGTCTGCGTGCGAAAGAGCTCCGCCAGAAGGTCCCTCAGTGCGGTGCCGGAGGTGATGTTTCCCCTGGGTATGGGTTCCACCTCCATGTCCTCGGCCGCGACAGAGCGTCGTACGAGGACGGAGCCGTCGAGATCAGCGGTGACGCCAGGGCCCCGTGTGTCCTGGCAGTCGCCTCCGCTGAAATAGGTGAGCAGGGTGTCGTGCCTCAGTACCCACTTCCTCAGCGCGCGGGACATGGCGTTGAGGTCCAGACGTCCCGGCAGGTCGAAGCAGACGCCGAGCCATGGAGACTGGGTGCGACCAGCCCGCGTGTTGACGAGCCGGCGGTGTAGGTGATTCTCCTGCACGAGGGACAGCGGAGCGGAGTGCGACGGAGCCTGTTTCGCTCTTGCCGTGGCGCTCTCCGGCACGCGGAACTCGACCAGTTCACCGGGGCGAGGCAGGTAAGAGGTCAGGGATGTCATCCGCATGGTGTTTCCTCGCTCCTCGAATCCTGTTGTGCTGTGTTGAGGCCTTCGTAGCCGTAGGCATGCGACACGTCCGAAGTGGCTACCTGCCGCATGAGGTGCCGGGCTGCCATGAGATAGGAGGGGACGGCAGCACGAGCTGTGAAGGAGTCCGGATGTCGGTAACTGAGGTAGAGACCCTCCTGATTGCGCATGATCCACAGATAGACCTCCCGATCATGCACGCGGCCGCTGCGTAGCGCACTCGCTTTCCAGTCCCTCCACTGCCCGGCGCCAGGAATCCCCCGGAGATCCATGTAAGAGATCATGAATGTCACTTCGAGTGATTGACCCAGTAGTTCACTCACTCGGGCCAAGGGAACGGAAGCCAGCGCGCGGGCCTCTCTGAGGGAGTGCACGGAGCGCGTCGTCATCTGACCGAAGCCTGCGGTCGCATCGACGGGGACGCTCAAAGGCGCGACGCCGACGTACCAGCCCATGGAGTTCAGGTGGGCGCTTCCGTCACCGGTGCGAAAGGGTACGACCGCGCGGAATATTCGATTCCCTGACCGCTGACGGGCGGCGAGTGCGAAACAGGCGAGGACACCGGCGAAGACACCGCCGTTCTGCCTGCGGCAAGCGGCGTCGAATGCCAGGCTTTGTTCGGCATTGAGCAGCCACTTGACTCCACTTGCCTGTCGATCCGGCCGGCGGGGGCCTGGATCGTGAACCGGGAGGAAGAAGCTGGGGAGTTGCCCACCGGCCTCGGACACGGCGTCCTGCCACCGGACGATGGTCTGGTGGCAGGTGTGCAGCAGCGCCGCTCGCACTCGCTCGGTCTCGGCGAAGTCGGGATAGCCGGCTACCGGAGCGAGTGCCCCACCGTAACCCGCCAGAGCCGCCTGATACAGGTGTTGGACCTCCTGGGAAATCTGAAAGATCGAGTAGCCGTCCACATGGTGATGGTCAAAACCGAGCAGCAGTGTGGTGGAGGTTCGCCGCTCTACCGTCGTGAACACGTATGAGGGCCATATCAGGGGGTCCGTCTCGCGGTCAAATATGATCTCCAAATGATGCAGCAACGTGGCGGTGTCGGTGAAGTCTCCGCAGGTGGTGCCCTGGAGGGCGACCGACCCCGGTTTCAACGTGACCCGAGCGTGCGCGGCGGTTTTCCCGCCCTCGTCGGGAATGAGCCTGCTCCGCAAAGTTTCGTGATGATCGATCCATTCCAGCAATGCACGCTGCAAGGCGGAGCGGTCGAGTGACGCGGGCAGGTCGAACGCTGCAGCCAGCCAGGCGGCTGGGCGTCGTCCGGCCGAGCCGCGCCCGACCTCTGCCAAGTGCGTCTGCTGGGCGTAGGAGGCGCGACGGCGGTCTGGCAGCCAGTCGAGGCCGTCCCGAGATGTGGCTGATGGTCGCCACACAGTGAGACGTCCCGGACGGATGTGAAGGTCCCTCAGATCGATGAACAGCATCGCTCAGCCTCAAGATCCGGTTGGTGCCTGGTGGGGGGTGCGACATGCCGCTCTGAGCTTGCGCGGGTGCTGACAACTGCAAGGGCGGGCCGTCGTGCGACGCGCGTGAAGGTGTAGCCGGACTGGCGGCCTGCGGCATCGACCACCAGCAAGTGAGCCCTCAAGGGGCGATGAAGACCGGCGGAGGAGCCGCGCAGAATCGCTCTGCTTCTTCTGGTTCGGGGTGGGTGTAGAACCCATGGGCAGCGCCGACGAGAGCACGGAGCCGTGCTGGTCCGTGGGGTGGGTGGACCAGTAACTGTGCCCGAACGTACTGGGTGCGGAGCCCGGGTCCCCTCGAGGTCCCACCTGTCGGCCTGCCGACTGTCGGACATGCCGGTGCAGCCCTGTGGAGCCGTATGCTACCGGCGAGTCACTTGAGAGAATAGAGAAGCTGTCGCCCAGTGACAAGTAGTCGTTGGGTGACTTGAGGGGATGCGCATGGTGGCTCAGAGGGCTTCCTGATCAAGGTTCACGCCGTCTGGTGTCCACGTCCATGTCGATTCGTGATGGTGGCGTGATTCCTCTGGTCGGTTCGCGGAACTTCCGGTCAGCCATTGGCCAGTGAGCCCTTTACAACCTTGGTTCGAACAGGCCATGTGGAGAGTGAGGACGGCCTGAACAAGGCTGGTGATGCGGATGGTGCCGCATCGCATCCTGCGCAGCAGCCGCCAGGTCTCCAGCGTGGTAAGGGCCCGATCACGTAACGACGCACCCTCCATGGGTCAGATGCACGTCGCCCGGGCCTGGGGCATGGAAGACGCGCCCACCGAGGAGCGGCTGCTGAAGGCGGTGCACGCCGGCGTCGACCAGTTCGGCGGCGAGCATTGCACCGGGGCAGTGGTCGAGCTGCTCCGCACCGGCCGTCCGGACGAGTCACGCGTCGACGTCTCGGTGGCACGCCCGCTCGCCGGGAGGTTCCGCCTCGGCCTGTTCCGACCACGGCCGGTACGTCGGTCCCGACGCCGCCGAGGAGACCGTCGACCGGGCCGACTTCCGGGCCGCCGGAGCTGCCGCCCGGCGCCGCTCGGTGACCGTGCTGGGCGCCGATCCCGCGACGACGGCCACCTGTGCGGAGATCGTGACACAGCCCGGTGACGCGGATCGCGCGGTACTGCGTCTGATGGCCCCCTTCGAACCCCGGCCCGGTGCCTTCGGGTCCTTCTTCCACGTGCGGGCCGCCTCGACTTCGCCGAGGAACGCCTCAAGGAGATCCTCACCCTGCTCGACACCGTGTCCACGTCGTCGTCCACCGCGACCGCCCCGCCGTGCGGCCGAGGATCGCGGAGCGCGCCGTCGCGCTGCTGGGCACGTACGGCACGGGCGACTGGGCAGTCCTCCACGTCCTGTTCGGACGCGTCGAAGCGGTGGGCAGGCTGCCCTTCCAACTGTCGGGTCCCATGGCCGAGGTGGAGGCCGGCCGCCCCGACGTACCGCCAGAGAGCACCGACCCGCTCCGCCCGACGGGGCACGGGCTGCCGCTGCCGCGCTGACCGGGCAGCCGCCCCGCGCCGCCGGGACGTAAC
>NZ_JBQOUX010000166.1:0-12493 GCF_052216785.1 Streptomyces sp. JW3
CCGATGCGCACGTACTCCTCCGGCATGGCCGCCCGGCTGCGGTTCTCCATCGCCGCCGCCAAGGACCACGACGTCCTCCTCATCGACGAGGCGCTGGCCACCGGCGACCGCTCCTTCCAGAAGCGCTCCGAGGCCCGCATCCGCGAGCTGCGCAAGCACGCGGGCACGGTGTTCCTGGTCAGCCACAGCAACAAGTCCATCCGCGACACCTGCGACCGGGTGCTGTGGCTGGAGCGCGGCGAGCTGCGCATGGACGGCCCGACGGACGAGGTGCTCAAGGAGTACGAGACGTTCACCGGCGGCCCGGACAAGGCCCGGCCGAAGCCGAAGCCCAAGGCCAAGCCCGTAGCCAAGCCGGCAGCCGGGCCCGCGGCCCAGGCGGACCCGGCTCCCGGCCCGGAGGCCACCACCGTTCCCTCGTGAAGCGCAGCTCCGTTCCCTCGTGAAGCGCAGCTCCGTTCCCTCGTGAAGCGCAGCTCCGGTTAACCCTTTCGCCCCTTCGGTGCCACGATGTCCGGACAGGACGGACAGGTGTGCCGGAGCGCGTCGCAGCCGAAGGGGAACGCCGAGATGCCCGAACTCAGTGTCGTCGTCCACGGGCCCGACCCCCAGGACCACCTGACCGGGCTCCTCGACTCCCTGGCCGCCCACCCCGCCCCGGACACGGAGATCGTCGTCGCCGCCGTCGGCGACTGGGCGCGGGAGGCGGCCGAGCGGCACGCCCCCGCCTGCCAGGTGGTGCCCCTGCCGGACGGGACCGGCGCGGCCGCGGCCCGGGCGGCGGGGGCGGCCCGGGCGACCGGCCGCTGGCTGCACTTCGTGTCCGCCGAGGACGGACTCCCCGCCGGCGCCCCGCGCGCCGTCGCCGCCCACACCGCCGCCCTGCCCGATCCGGTCGACGTCCTCCTGACCGACCACGTCCGCGCCACCTGGCGGACCTCCGGCCTCCCCTCCCCGGACGGCCCCCTGCTCGCCCGCGCGGGCCGCGCCCCGCTCGCCCTCGACGACCACGCGGCCCTCCTGAAGACCGCCCCGCTGCTCGGCACCCACGTCGTCCGCGCCGGCTTCTGGCGGGCGCACGAACGGTTCCTCACCACCGACGACGAGCCGTTCACGGCGTACGCCGCGCTGCTCCTCGCCGACCGGGTCGCCGCCCTCCCGCACCCGGCGTACGAGGACCGCCGGCCGCGCCCCGAGAGCCTCCCGCCCCGCACCGCCGAGCAGCACTACGCCCTGGTCGACCGCTACGAGGCACTCCTCGATCTCGCCCGCGCCCGGCCGGCCCCGTACGCCGTGCTCTACGACCTGATGGTTCGCGACTGCCTGCGCACCTTCGTGCGCGCCGGACTGTCCGAGCCGGTCGCCCGCGAGTTCTTCCGCCGCGCCTCGCTGGCCGCCCTGCGCCGCCGCCCCGAGGGCTACCGGCGCCCGGCCGGTCCGGAGGGCGTGCGCCGGTCGTTGCTCGAAGAGGGCGCCTACACCAAGTACCGCGCCCTCCAGACGGCCAACAGGGCCCGCCGGACCGTCCGCAGGACGGTGCGCGCCGGCCGCCGCCAGGCCGTCGCCCGCCTCCGCGACCACCAGTACCGGCGCGCGCTCACCACCCCGGTCGACCCGCACCTCGCGGTGTTCTCGTCGTACTGGAACCGCGGTGTCGCCTGCAACCCGGCCGCGATCGCCGCCAAGCTCGGCGAACTCGCCCCCTCGATCCACCCGGTGTGGGTGGTCAACGCGGCCGACGCGGCCCTGCTGCCGCCCGGCACCGACCACGTCGTCCCCGGCACCCGCCGCTGCTGGGAGACCCTGGCCCGCGCCAAGTACCTGGTCAACAACGTCAACTTCCCCAACGCGGTGGTCAAACGCCCGGACGCGGTCCACCTCCAGACCCACCACGGCACCCCCCTCAAACGCATGGGCCTGGACCAGCTGCCCTACCCCACCGCGTCCCGCGGCCTCGACTTCCCGGCCCTCCTCGAACGCGTCGACAAGTGGGACTTCAGCGTCAGCGCCAACCGCCACTCCACCCGCATGTGGCGGCGCGCGTACCCGTCCCGCTGGGTCTCCCTGGATTACGGCTATCCGCGCAACGACGTCTACTACACGGCGCGCGCCGCCGACATCCGCGCCGTCCGCGCCCGCCTGGGCATCGCCCCCGGCCGCCGCGCCGTCCTCTACGCCCCCACCCACCGCGACTACGAGGCCGCCTGGACCCCCCGTCTGGACCTGGCCGCCCTCGCCGACGCCCTCGGCGAGGAAACGGTCCTGCTGGTCCGCGCCCACTACTTCTACGACGCCGCCCCCTCCCCCCTGACCGGCCTGCGCCGCACCGGCCGCGTCATCGACGTCTCCCCCTACGACCCCGTCGAAGACCTCTGCCTGGCCGCCGACGCCCTGGTCACCGACTACTCGTCGATCATGTTCGACTACGCCAACCTGGACCGCCCGATCGTCATCCACGCCGACGACTGGGAGACGTACCGGACCACCCGCGGCGTCTACTTCGACCTGATGGCCGACGCCCCCGGCCCGGTCGCCCGCACCCAGGCCGAGCTGACGGAGATCCTCACCACCGACGCCTGGCGCGACGAACGGGCGGCCAAGGCACGGTCCGTCTTCCGGCACCGCTTCTGCGAGTACGACGACGGCCGCGCCGCCGAACGCGTCGTACGCCGGGTCTTCCTCGGCCAGGACGAGGCGTCACTGCCGCCGGTGCTGCCCCTGGCCGAGCGCACCCCGGCCCCGACCCCCGAGGAGGCGGCATGACCACTCCCGACGCCACTCCTGACGTCACCCCCGACGCCACTCCTGACGTCACTCCTGACGTCACCGTCACGGTCATCGTCCACAACGACGCCGCCCGGCTGCCCAGAGCCGTCGCCTCGGTCCGCCGCCAGACCCACCGGAACCTCGAGATCGTCATCAGCGACGACGCCTCGACCGACGACACCCCGGCGGTCGCCCGCGCCCTGGCCGCCGAGGACCCGCGCGTCGTGTACCTGCGCCTGGCCGAGAACAGCGGCGGCTGCAGCGCCCCGCGCAACCGGGGCATCGAACTCTCCCGCGCCCCCTACCTGATGTTCCTGGACAGCGACGACGAACTCCCACAAGCCGCCGTCGAGACCCTCCTCGCCGCCCACCGCGCCCGCGACCTGGACTTCGCGATGGGCGCGGTGCGCCGGGTCCGGGTCGACACCGGCCGCCGCTCCACCTGGATGCCGCACCTGGTCGCCGAACGCCGCACCCTGGACGGCATCGAGGCCGACCCCCGCCTCTTCTTCGAACACCTCGCCACCAGCAAGATGTACGCCCGCGCCTTCCTCGACCGGCACGGCCTCCGCTTCCCCGAGGGCATCCACTACGAGGACCAGCTCTTCTCCGCCCAGGCGTACTGCCTGGCCAAGACGTTCACGATCGTCCCCGAGCCGGTCTACCTCTGGTACATCGCCCCCTACGCCGCCGCGTCCGCCGCCTCCATCTCCAACCAGCGCGACCGGCTGGAGAACGTCGCCGACCGCGTCCACGTGCAGCGCCTCATCGACGCGTTCCTGGCCGAGAGCGGCCACGAGTCGCTCCGCGAGGACAAGGACTACAAGTTCCTCAAGCACGACTTCCGCATGTACGCCGGCGACCTCCCCTACCGCGACGAAACCTGGCTCGCCTCCTTCGCGGACCTCGTCGTGCCCTACCTGGACACGCTCACGCCGGGCGCGTACGCCCGGTTGCCGCGCGCCGAGCGCGTCGTCGTCCAGCTCGTCCGCGACCGGCGGTTCGCCGACGCCCGGCAGGCCGCGCGGGGCCTCGGGTACGAGGTGGCACCCCGGCGGATCACCACCGGCCCCGACGGCCGCACCTACTGGGGCGACCGTCTGCCGCAGGACCCGGCGGCCCGCCGCGAGCTGGACCTCACCGACCTGGAACTGGACACCCGGCCGTTGTTCAGCGCCCAACTCCGGCACGAGATCACGGACCTCGTCCGGGGCCCCGGCGCCTCGATCGACCTGACCGTCCGCACGTACGATCCCGCCCTGCGCCTCCCGGTCGGCCCGCAGCGCGCCGCTCTCCTCCTCACCCCCGGCAAGCGGCGCCTGACGGTACCGTTCCGCCTGTCCCCCGTCCGCCCCGGTGTCTTCGAGGGCCACGTCCACCTGGACCTGACAGCGGCCCGCCCGCCCCGCCACGGCTTCACCGGCGTCCGCCACCCCGTCCTCCGCCTCCGCCTGGGCCCCCACACCCACACGGGCCTCCTCCTGGCCCCACCCGACTTCCCCCCGTTCACCTCCCGCGTCCCCTACCACTCCGGCACCGCCCCCCACCAAGTCACCGTCGAACCGGAGGGCCACCCACCGGGACGGCTACAGGTGAGGTGGAAACCGGTAGGGCTGACGGCCCGACTGACGGGCCCGGTACTACGCCGCCTGAAACGCTGACCACCCGCAGCCTGCCCAGGCAGCCACGCGCGGCACCCCGCAGCGCCGGGCCGCGCACCCACCTCACCTCACGACCGCATACAGCACCTGCCCCTCCGGCCCCCGCGTCACCGGCCGCAATCCCGCACCCACCCCCGCCCCACCCTCCCGATCAACAACCCACCGCACTCCATACCGCCGCTCCACCTCCCGCCGTTCCCCCTCCGACACCCCACCGGAGAAATACCTCCGCACCGCCACCCCCCGCCGCCCCTCATCCGGCAGGAAGAAGTCGGGATACCCAGGTGCCACCGTGTACGCCCCGTACGCCGGAATCTGCCGAGCCGCCATCCGCCGGGCCAGCACCACATCCCCGTACCGCACCCACGGCGTGATCCAGTGGTACCCCTCCCAGGGCTCCCGGTACTTGGCCGCCACCACCCCCGGCAACACCCCCCGCCCGACCACATACCCCACCGTCCCCACCTGCGCCCAGGCCCCCACCACCAACGCACAGCCCAGCACGCACCCACCCCCGGCCCACACCCCGCGCCGCCCCGCTCCCACCACCCGCACCCCCTCCACCGCCGCCGCGACCTGCGCCGGAATGACCACCGCCGGCAGCACCCGCCCCCACGACCAGTGCCCGCTCACTCCCCCCACCCCGACCACCACCGCCCCCAGCAGAAAGAACAGCACCAGCGCGTCCCGCCGGTCCCGCCCCCACCGCACCCCCAGCGCCACGACCCCCACCAGCACCAGCCAGTACCGCCCGACCAGGTCCTCGTACAACGGCCGGTGCACCGCCTCCAGCCCACCCCCCGCCCCGGCCAACGCGAAGAAGTCGTAGTACGGCCAGACCCACACCACCGCCACCCCGAGCACCCCCGCACTCAGCAGCCGCACCCCCACCACCCGCCACACCGGCCGCGCCCCGCACACCGTGGCGACCGCCCCCAGCGACGCCACCACCCCCGTGAACTGATGGCACAGCAGAATCACCGCCCACAGCGCCCCGAGCCCGAGCCACCTCCCCCAGCCACCACCCCCTGGGACCGCCCCGGCCAGCCCGGCCAGCCCGGCCCACAGATGAAACGCGAGCCCAAGCGCCAGCACACTCGGATACGCCACCGTCAACGCCAGCGAGTTCAGCCCGAGGAACCCGCTCCACGCGAACGCGTCCGTCCCCCACAACAGGACCAGGCACAGCAACGCCACCGCCGGCGCCGCCCGCTCCCCGCTCAGCGTGCGGACGTACCGCCACACCCCCGTCACCAGCAGTCCGAGCCCGACCAGCGCCCCGAACCGCAGCACCACGAACACCGACGCCCCGCTGACCTTCGCCACCACCCCCAGGACCACCGTCCACGGCGAGTAGTACGGACTCGGCGTGTCCGCGTCGACCAGCGGATTGCCGGGGTCGGTCAGGCTGTGCCGGAGCCGTTCGACCGTGGCGGCGTGCAGCCCGAGGTCGCCCGCCCACGGCAGCCGCACCACCACCAGCGACAGCAGAAAGAGCACGAGCGCGGCAGCCGCCCAAGGGACGGCCACCGCGCTCGGCCTGGAACCGGACCACCCAGCCATCCGACCACTTTAACCGGATTGCCCTGATTAACCAGGTTGCCCCGATTAGTCAGATCGTTCCGAATGTCCGGTCAGCTGGACGGTCGACCTCTACGCATGCGTCCGCAGCAGCGTCCGCATCGTCCGCATGGCCACCGACAGGTTGGCCAAATCAAACGCGTCCGAACTGCGGATCTCCTCCAGCGTGGCCCGCGCCCGCCCGAGGATCGCCGCGTTCTTCTGCTCCCACACCGTGAACCGCTGCTCCGGCGTCGACGTCCCGTTGCCCGCCGCCAGTACGTCGGCGGTGAGCGAGGCATGCGCCGCGTAGAGGTCCTCGCGGATCGACGCGCGGGCCATCGACTGCCAGCGGTCGGCCCGCGGCAGCTCGCTGATGCGGTCCATCAGCTGGGTGATGCCCAGCCGGTCGGCGAGGTCGTAGTACACCTCGGCGACGTCCTGCGGCTCCTTGCCCGTGCGGTCGGCCACCGAGACGATGTCCAGCGTCGGGAAGGCCGAGGAGAACCCGGCCACCCGGGTCGCCACCTCGGCCGGCACGTCCGCGCCGGTCAGCTCGTCGTGGATGCGCTGGTACCAGTCGGCGTCCGCGCCGCGCAGCAGCTTCGGCAGCTGCGACCAGACCTGCTCGACCCGGTCGGCGAAGAAGTCGACCGTCTCGGCGAGCTGGAGCGGCTGCGGCCGGTTGTTGAGCAGCCAGCGGGTGCCGCGCTCGACCAGCCGGCGCGAGTGCAGCCGGATGCGGGTCAGGACGGCGGCCTCGACCGTGTTGTCCAGGCCCTCCACCGCGTCCCACACCGGGTACGAGCGGAAGATGGCGCGGGCCGCGGTCTGCGCCCGCACGATCTCCTCAAGGGACGCGCCGGTCTCCTCTCGCAGCCGGTGCAGATACGTCGTACCGCCCGTGTTGACCGTGTCGTTGACCAGCACGGTCGTGGTGATCTCGCGGCGCAGCGGGTGGGTGTCGATGCGGTCGGCGAACCGTTCACGCAGCGCGGTCGGGAAGTACGCGTGCAGCAGCGTCTTCAGGTACGGGTCGTCGGGCAGCGAGGTGTGCAACAGCTCCTCGGCGACGGTGATCTTCGTGTACGCCAGCAGGACGGCCGTCTCCGGGCCGGTCAGGCCGCGCCCGTTGCTGAGCCGCTCGCGGATCTGCCGGTCGGTGGGCAGGAACTCCAGCGCCCGGTCCAGGTGACCCGCGCGCACCAGGTGCTTCATGAACCGCTGCTGCGCGTGCAGCATGTCCTTGGACTGGGCCAGCGCGTTGGCGATCGCGGTGTTCTGCGCGTAGTTGTTGCGCAGCACCAGATGGCCGACCTCGTCGGTCATCCCGGCGAGCACCTTGTTGCGCTGCTTCACCGTCATGTCGCCGTCCACGACCAGGCCGTTGAGCAGGATCTTGATGTTGACCTCGTGGTCGGAGGTGTCCACGCCGGCGCTGTTGTCGATGGCGTCGGTGTTGACCCGGCCGCCGTTCGAGGCGAACTCGATCCGGCCGAGCTGGGTCAGCCCCAGGTTGCCGCCCTCGCCGACGACCTGGACGCGCAGGTCCTTGCCGTCCACCCGGATGGCGTCGTTGGCCTTGTCGCCGACGTCGGCGTTGGACTCGGTGGACGCCTTGACGTACGTACCGATGCCGCCGTTCCACAGCAGGTCGACCGGTGCCTGGAGGATGGCCTTCATCAGGTCGGCCGGGGTCATCTTGGAGACCTTGCCCTCGATGCCGAGGGCCTCCCGGATGTGCGCGTTGACCGTGATCGCCTTGGCGGTACGCGGGAAGACGCCGCCGCCGGCCGACAGCAGCTCCTTGTTGTAGTCCGCCCAGGAGGAGCGGGGCAGTTCGAAGACGCGGCGGCGCTCGGCGTAGGAGAGGGCCGCGTCCGGCTTCGGGTCGATGAAGATGTGCCGGTGGTCGAAGGCGGCGACCAGCCGGATGTGCTCGCTGAGCAGCATGCCGTTGCCGAACACGTCACCGGACATGTCACCGATGCCGACGACCGTGAAGTCCTCGCTCTGGGTGTCGGTGCCCAGCTCGCGGAAGTGCCGCTTGACGGACTCCCAGGCGCCGCGCGCGGTGATGCCCATGCCCTTGTGGTCGTAACCGGCCGAGCCGCCGGAGGCGAAGGCGTCGCCGAGCCAGAAGTTGTAGCTCTCGGCGACCTCGTTGGCGATGTCGGAGAAGGTGGCGGTGCCCTTGTCGGCGGCGACGACCAGGTAGGTGTCGTCCTCGTCGTGCCGGACCACGTCGGCGGGCGGCACGACCTCGCCGGCCACCATGTTGTCGGTGATGTCGAGCAGCGCCGAGATGAACGTCTTGTAGCTGGCGATGCCCTCGGCCATCCAGGCGTCCCGGTCCACGCTCGGGTCGGGCAGCTGCTTGGCGACGAAGCCGCCCTTGGCGCCGACCGGCACGATGACGGTGTTCTTCACCATCTGCGCCTTGACCAGGCCGAGGATCTCGGTACGAAAGTCCTCGCGCCGGTCCGACCAGCGCAGGCCGCCGCGCGCGACCTTGCCGAACCGCAGGTGCACGCCCTCGACGCGCGGCGAGTACACCCAGATCTCGAACGCCGGGCGGGGCGCCGGCAGGTCGGGGATGGCCTGCGGGTCGAACTTCATGGAGACGTAGTCGTGCGGCCGGCCGGCCTCCGCCTCCTGGAAGAAGTTGGTGCGCAGGGTCGCCTTGATGACGGTGAGGAAGGCCCGCAGGATGCGGTCCTCGTCCAGGCTCGCCACCTGGTCGAGGGCGGCCTCGACCTCTTCGAGCAGGGCGTCCACGATCTCGTGCCCGGCGCGCTGCCGGTCCGGCGACATCCGCGCTTCGAACAGGGAGACGAGCAGCCGGGTGGTGTGGACGTTGTTGCGGAGGGTGTCCTCCATGTAGTCCTGGCTGAACGTCGACCCGGCCTGCCGCAGGTACTTGGCGTACGCGCGCAGCACCATCGCCTGCCGCCAGGTCAGCCCGGCGCTCAGCACCAGGGCGTTGAAGCCGTCGTTCTCCGCCTTGCCGTTCCAGGCGGCGGCGAACGCGTCCTGGAACCGCTCGCGGGCGTCGTCGCCGAGGTAGTCGGCGCCGCCGGCCACCGCCTTCGGCATCCGCAGGCCGAAGTCGTAGATCCACGCGGTGGGGGTGCGGTCCGCGCAGCGCAGCTCGTAGGGCCGTTCGTCGGTGACCTCGACGCCGAGCCGGCTGAGCACCGGCAGGACGGCGGAGAGGGAGACCGAGCCGCCCTTCTGGTAGATCTTGAACCGGCGTTCCTCGGGCGTGGCGCCGACCGGCTCGTACAGGCTCAGCGCGAAGGTGCGCTCCTCGTCCAGCGCTTCGAGATGGCCGAGGTCGGCGACCGCGGAGCGCGGGCCGTGGTCGGCCTTGTAGCCCTCGGGGAAGGCGCTGCCGTAGCGGCGCAGCAGTTCGGCGGAGCGCTCCTCGCCGAACTCCGCGGTGAGCGCCTCGGCGAACCCGTCCGCCCAGGACCGGGCGGCCTCCACCAGCCGGGCCTCGATGCGGTCCTTGTCGGCGTCGGACAGCTCGGACAGCTCGGTGCCCTGCGGGACGCGGACCACGAAGTGCAGCCGGGACAGGATCGACTCGGTGTTCCAGGCGGTGAAGTCGACGCTGGTACCGCCCAGTTCCTCCTTGAGGATGTCGATGATCCGCAGCCGGACGCCGGTGGTGTAGCGGTCCCGGGGGAGGTAGACGAGGGCGGAGTAGTAGCGCCCGTACTCGTCCTGGCGCAGGTAGAGCCGCAGCCGGCGGCGCTCCTGGAGGTACAGCACGGAGGTGGCGATGGCCTGGAGCTCGCCGGGCGGCGTCTGGAACAGCTCGTCGCGCGGGTACGTCTCCAGGATCTGGAGCAGGTCGCGGCCGTCGTGGCTGTTGGGCGAGAACCCGGCCCGCTCCAGCACCTCCCGCACCTTGCGCCGGATCACCGGCACCCGGCGGACGGACTCGGTGTAGGCGGCGGAGGAGAACAGCCCGAGGAAGCGGCGCTCCCCTACCACGTTGCCGTCCGCGTCGAACTTCTTGACGCCGATGTAGTCCAGGTAGGACGGCCGGTGCACGGTGGCCCGGCTGTTGGCCTTGGTCAGCACCAGCAGCTTGTGCTCGCGGGCCTTGGCCCTCGCGTCGGCCGGCAACCGCTCGAAGGACGGGCTGACCGGGTGGTCCTCGCCCGTCTCGTGGTGCGGGTCGGCGCGCAGGATGCCGAGGCCGGTGCCGGGCACGGCGGCCAGCGAGTCGTCGCCGCGCAGCTGGTACTCGCGGTAGCCGAGGAAGGTGAAGTGGTCGTCGGCCAGCCAGCGCAGCAGCTCGCGGGCCTCTTCCAGCTCCTGCTGGTCGAGGTCGGCGGGGGCGGGCTCGGCGGGCAGGCCCTCGGCGAGGGCGACGGCGGCCTGGCGCATCTTGCCCCAGTCCTCGACGGTCTCCCGTACGTCGGACAGGACGCGCAGCAGATCGGCGGTGATCTGCTTCAGGTCGGCGCGGTCGGTCTCGCGGTCGATCTCCACGTGGATCCAGGACTCGACGTGCGCGTCGTGCGGCAGGTCCTTGCCGGGCGGGGTGGTGAGCACCTCGACCAGCTTGCCGGTGACGTCGCGCCGCACCACGAACTGCGGGTGCACGACGACGTGGATGCCGCGGCCCTGCCGGGTCAGTTCGTTGGTGACGGAGTCGACCAGGAAGGGCATGTCGTCCGTGACCACCTCGACCACGGTGTGGCTGCACGTCCAGCCGTTCTCCTCCACCGTCGGGGTGTGCACCCGGACGTTGGCGGTGCCCTGCGGACGGTTCTCGGCCAGCCGGTGGTGCGAGACGGCGGCTCCGAAGACGTCGACCGGTTCGCGGTCGCCCAGGTCCTCCGGGGCGGTGTGCCGGTAGTAGCGCTTGAGGAACGCGAACACGGATTCACGGTCCGGGGTGTCCGGGGAGTCCTCGTCCGTCGTCCCAGTCGGTAGATACCCCCCGACCGGGCTGTTCTCAGCTACCCGTGCGGCCCTGTCGAGCAGCTCGGTCTTTGCTTCGTCCAGCTTGGTCTGCATTGTCCTCTGGCTCCTGTCGCGCGCCGTTGCGTGACGTAGAAGGAAGTACGGTCTCCTGCCTTCCGACGCAACGCCCAGACGCGGGGTGTCCGTTCTGTTCCGACGCTATGCCGCAAGGTGAGAGGAGCGGGGGCATTACAGCCATGTCCGACGCGTCCGTCGGGTGTGATACCGATCTCGTCGGCATCGCCGCCCGGGGAACGCTCGGCGCCTCGGGGCTCCTCGACGCCCCGTCCCGCCCGCGAGGACCAGCGACCGCCGCCCGGTCACGGATGTCGTCCGTGCTCTCCGGGCGCAGGGCAGGGACACGGATGTCCCCGCGAGCTATCGCGCTGATCACGCCATAAGGCTATCGCTCCTTCCCTGGAACCCGTCATGAGCCGCATGTGCACAAAACCGGGGGTGGAACTTTGACGTTCCGCACAGCGACGGACGCGAGCAGCGGTGGTGGCCACCAGCGGAACGAACGCGACGAACGGGAGGGCGGCTCACGCCGCCAGCCGCTCGGCCTCCTTGACCGCCTCGGCCAGCGTGTCCACCACGGGCACGCCGGCCTGCTCCAGGCTCGTCCGGCTGTGCGAACCGCCGGTGTACAGCACGGCCCGCGCCCCCGCGTGCCGCGCGGCCGTCGCGTCGTCCACGGCGTCCCCGATGACGACCGTCCGGGCCGACTCCACCCCGCCCAGCGACGCCAGATGCCGCACCATGTACTCGGCCTTGCTGCCGCCGGACGGACCGGTCCGCCCGTCGACGCGTATGAAGTGCGTCTCGATGCCCAACCCCCGGACCATCGGGATCAGTTCCTCATGGCCGTACAGGCTCAGGATCGACTGGCTGTGCCCCGCCGACCGCCAGCCCGCGAGCAGTTCCGCCGCTCCGTCGGCGAGCCCGCACCGCACCCGGTGCTCGGTGTAGTGGCGCTGGAAGGCCTCGTCCATGACCTGCCACTCGGCGTCGGTGGGCAGTCTGCCCATCAGCCGCTCGTAGAACTTGGGCACCGGCACGCAGTACAGCGTCCGGTACCGCTCCAGTGTGATGGGCGCCAGGCCCAGTTCGGCGAAGGCCGCGTTCGTCGCCCCGATGATCGCGTCGTTGTCGTGGAACAGCGTGCCGTTCCAGTCCCAGACGATGTGCGCCCCTGTCCGCATTCGCATCCCCATGCCCGCAAACGTACCCGCCGCCACTGACAATCAAGGGTCACCCTGCGTGACCAGGGGTTCTCCGCGCCGCCGGTGCCCGACGGGCCGTCAGCCGGCGAGCCCCACCAGGTTCGGGATCTCCTGCGTCGCGTACCACAGCAGTTCGTGGTCCTCGGCCCCGTCCACCACGAACTGGGCGTCGTCGTCCCCGCCGTCCGCCGCCGCGAGCGCGCCGGCCGCGGCGCGCACGTCCGCCTCCGCGTCGGCGGCGTCGACGTGCACCGCCGCCGCCTTGCCCAGCGGCACGCCGCCGGCCACCCGGACCTCGCC
>NZ_JBQOUX010000167.1:0-11850 GCF_052216785.1 Streptomyces sp. JW3
GGCCTTCACCACCCACAACCAGGCGATGAAGGCCGACGTCACGCACAGGGACCGGACCATTTACCAACAGTGTCCGGCAGGGTGGGCCCCTCCGTGTTTCACGTGAAACGTCACTTCGCTACGGCGATGAACTCCTCCAGGTCGCGGACGATCGCGGCCTTCGGCTTGGCACCGACGATGGTCTTGGCGACCTCGCCGCCCTGATAGACGTTCAGGGTCGGGATGGACATGACGCCGTACTTGGCGGCCGTGTCCGGGTTCTCGTCGATGTTCAGCTTGACGATCTCGATCTTGTCGCCGTACTCGGCGGCGATCGCCTCGAGGGACGGCGCGATCTGACGGCACGGGCCGCACCAGGCGGCCCAGAAGTCCACCAGAACAGGCTTGTCGCTCTTGAGGACGTCCTCTTCGAAGGAGGCATCGGTCACATGCTTCAGGGTGCCGGCCACGGCGGGCTCCTTAACTGGTTGGTGCGTGGGGCGGATGGGGGTCAGACAGTGGTCTTCTCGGGCTCGGCCTTGTCCTCGTCGGACAGGGCGGCGAGGAAGCGCTCGGCGTCGAGGGCGGCGGAGCAGCCCGTGCCGGCCGCGGTGATCGCCTGGCGGTAGGTGTGGTCGACCACGTCACCGGCGGCGAAGACACCGGTCACATTGGTCCGGGTGGAGGGCGCGTCGACCTTCAGGTAGCCCTCCCCGTCCAGGTCGAGCTGACCCTTGAAGAGTTCGGTGCGCGGGTCGTGGCCGATGGCGATGAACAGGCCGGTCACGGCCAGGTCGGAGAGTTCGCCGGTCTTGAGGTTGCGCAGCTTCAGACCCGACAGCTTGGGGTCGCCCTGGATCTCGGCGACCTCGCTGTCCCAGACAAACTTGATCTTCGGGTCGGCGAAGGCACGCTCCTGCATGGCCTTGGAGGCACGCAGGGTGTCGCGACGGTGCACGATCGTCACGGACTTGGCGAACCGCGACAGGAAGGTGGCCTCCTCCATCGCGGTGTCACCGCCGCCGATCACGGCGATGTCGTGGTCCTTGAAGAAGAAGCCGTCGCAGGTGGCGCACCAGGAGACGCCGCGGCCGGACAGGGCGTCCTCGTTCGGCAGGCCGAGCTTGCGGTGCTGCGAGCCGGTGGTGACGATGACCGCCTTGGCCCGGTGGACCGTTCCCGCGGTGTCCGTGACGGTCTTGATCTCACCGGTCAGGTCGACGGACACGATGTCGTCGGGGACGAGCTCGGCGCCGAAGCGCTCCGCCTGGGCCCGCATGTTGTCCATGAGCTCGGGGCCCATGATCCCGTCCTGGAAGCCGGGGAAGTTCTCCACCTCGGTGGTGTTCATGAGCGCACCGCCGGCGGTGACAGCGCCTTCGAACACCAGCGGCTTCAGCGACGCGCGCGCGGTGTAGAGCGCCGCCGTGTAGCCGGCAGGCCCGGAGCCGATGATGATCACGTTACGGACGTCGCTCACGGCTTGTTTCCTCGTCTCTGGACTGCGTCTGCATGACCGGCGAAAGCATTTCTCAGAGCTCTCACCCCACCCAACGGATCCTACGGGGCGCGCATTCCCGCTGTGTCCGGGCACACTGCGGCGGCGGCCCGAAGCGCGACGGGGCGAGGGAGGAACGTCGTCCTCAGGGTCGGGCGTAGGAGTCCTGGAGCAGTACCTGGCCCGCGCCGAGCGAGGGCTGGGTGACACAGGCCGTCTCCACGAGGTAGGCCGTGACCTTGCCGGTGTCGGCGGCGTGCGGGAGGACCACTAGCAGCACCTTACGGCCCTGGTAGATGCCCTCCTCCGTGGCCAGTGCCGCGTCGTCGCGGCCGATGCCCTGGCGTACGCACGCGGGCACGGTGGGCTGGGTGAAGACATGGTTCTCGGCGCCGGTCCCGGACTCCACGCTGAAGCTCTGCGCGCTCTGCGTGCTCTGTGCGGAGGACGTCTTGGTGCTGTGCCCCGGCTGGTCGTCCGCCAGGAGTCCGGAGATCTCCGTTCCCAGCTTCTTCTCGGAGAAGGTGTCCGCGAGGGCGGACGGCTGTCCCGGGTCTCCGGGTGAGTCGCCGCTGTCGAGGGAGGACACGATCGCCGAGCCGAGCCCCAGGGCGGCCACCGCGAACACGGCGCCGAGGGCGGCGATCCTGCGGCGCCCGCTCCGGGTGCCTTCCTTGCGCTCCTTGCGTCCCGGGCCGGTGGTGGAGGAGGCGGCACGGCCCGCGGGACGGTCGGGCGGCGGTGTCGATGTTTCATGTGAAACATGCGGACGGCTGTCGAGCTGCACTGGTGTCGTGACCGCCGGCGCCGGGTCCGCCGTCTCGGGTGCAGTGGCGGCCAGCAGGGCTTCGGCGGCGAGGGCGGCATCGATACGGCCGGCGACGTCGTCCGGCATCCGTGGCGGCCCCGGCAGCGTGCCGAGCAGGCCCCGGATCTCCTTCAGGGACGCGTAGACGTCCGCACACAGCGCGCAGGCGTCCAGGTGCCGCCGTACATCCGTGGTCCGGGACGGCGGGAGCAGCCCTTCGGCGAGGTCGGAGATCTCCGCGACGTCCGGGTGCTGGGCCATGTCTGTCGTCGACGACGTCACGCTCGTCCACCTCCGCCCTTCACTGCGGTCGAATCGCTCGGCCCCGCTGCGGGTGGGACGGGAGTCCCCCGCCTCCGGTTCCGTTCCGTGCCCGGTGGGCTGTCGCCGCCGCTGCCGCTGTCCGGGCGCAGGTGGGTGAGGAGCGGCAGGAGTCTGGCTCTGCCCCGGGCGCACCGGCTCTTCACCGTGCCGACCGGAACGTCGAGGACCCGGGCGGCCTCGGCGACGGGGTAGCCCTGCATGTCGACCAGGACGAGAGCGGCCCGCTGGTCCGGCGGCAGGGAGCCCAGGGCCTCCACGAGCTGCCGGTGCAGGTCGTTGCGCTCGGCCGGAGCGGAGGCCGACTCGTGCGGCTCCAGCAGCTGTTCCAGACGTTCGGTGTCGTCGACCGGGGCGGTCTTCCTGGAGGCCGCCTTGCGGGCGCGGTCCAGGCAGGCGTTCACCGTGATCCGGTGCAGCCAGGTCGTGACGGCCGACTGCCCACGGAAGGTGTGAGCGGCCCGGTACGCGGAGACGAGGGCGTCCTGCACGGCGTCGGCGGCTTCCTCACGGTCGCCCAGGGTGCGCAGGGCGACCGCCCAGAGCCGGTCCCGATGCCGCCGCACGAGCTCACCGAAAGCGTCGGGGTCGCCTTTGACGTGGCGGGCGAGGAGGTCGTGGTCGCTGGTGTCGCCGTACGCGGTGCCATCTGCCATCGGGACCCCCACCCTTTGCGTCCGGGTCGCTGTCAGCCCTTGAAGGTCACGTCGGTGACTGCCTGCTTGTAGCCGGCGGAGCTGTAGCCGTCTGCCGGAGCGTTCGGCACCGCGGTGATCCACAGCAGGACGTACTGCGTCTTGACCGTCTTGGACGCCTTGACGGTCAGCGAGGTTCCGCGGCCGGTGGCGTTCCCGATCTCCTTCATGCCGTCCACCCCGGTAGAAGGCGAGAGCGAGTCCGTCGCGTAGAGGTGCACGGTGGTGTGGTCGCCCGAGTACCGGAGCCCTATCGACGCCGTCGAGACCTCCTTGGCGGAGCCGAGGTCGTAGACGATGCCCACTCCGGGCTTGTACGGGGCCAGTGTCGGGCCGTCGTTGTAGCGATTGGTGCGCCAGTACGTCGAGCTCTCACCGTCGTAGGTGTTGCCGACGTCGCCCGGGGCCTGGGCGTCGCCGCTGGCGACGTACTCCTGGGCCGCCTCGATGGTGATCGGCTTGACCGGCTTGGTCTTTTCGCCGCCCTTGTCGTCGTCGTCCGTCGTCTGCGTCTGGTTCTGGTCGTCGGACGTGCCGCCCCGGTCCATCAGGGCGTCGGCCAGTTGCCAGCTGCCGAGGCCGAGGGCGGCGATGAGCAGCGCCGAGACGCCCCACTTCAGGGCCTTGCCGGTGCGGCTCTGCAACGGGGGCGGCGGGGTCGGCACCGGCTGGGTGGCACCGGGACGCGGCGCCGGACGGCCGTAGGAGCCCTGCTGGTAGGAGGTGCGCTGGTACTCGGGCGGCGTGGTGAACGCCGGCTCCGGCGGACGGATGCGGGGCATCTCGCCGATCGCCTTCACCAGCTCCTCCGGCGTGGTGCACGCCGACTCGTGCCGGGAGGCGGTGGCACCGTCGTTGGCGAGTGCCCGCATGGCCAGCTCCGACAGCCCCCGGTGGACCCCGGCCCGCACCTGGTCCGGCGGGATCAGCCCGAGGTCCTTGGGCAGGCCGGACAGCCCGTAGGCGTCGTTCTCGTAGGGCCAGCGCTGGGTGAGCGAGGCGTACAGCAGCGCGCCGATGGCCTCGGTGTCGGTGCGCTGCGGGGTGTCGGAGGTGATGCCGCGCAGCGCCGCGTTCACGGCCAGGCCCCGGATGCGCCACTGCCCGGTCGACGTACGCAGCACCGCGTTGGGGCCGAGGCGGAGATGGGCGAGGCCCTCGCGGTGGGCCGCGGCCATCGCGGACGCGACCTGGGTGACCATCTGGTAGGCGTCGTACGGCTCCAGCGGGCCGGCCGCGAGGAGCGTGGTGAGTTCGGTGGCGTCGGGGAGCCATTCGTGGACGACGTAGACGAGGTCGTTGTCCTCGACGGCGTCCAGCACCTGCACGAAGCGGGGGTCGCCCAGCAGCGCGGAGGAGCGGGCGGCGGCCAGCACCGACCGGGCCCGGGAGTGTTCCGCCGGCAGCAGGTGGACGCCGACGGCGCGGCGCAGCTTCTCGTCCACGGCCCGCCAGCTGCTGAATCCGTCCAGGCGGGTGACGCACTCCTCGAGACGGTAGCGTCTGGCGAGTTTGTGACCGCTGTGCAGTTCGGGAGGCGATGCCTTCCCGGACTCTTGGGTACCGGCGCTCGCCTGTGCCTCGTCGCTGTCCGTGTCCCGCTCCCGGTTGTTGGCCACCCCGTCGGCCGTGGACTGGTCCGCCTCGGCGGTCAGCGACTCGTCGTCGCTGTTGTCTGCCACGTCGACGGCAGCCGTGCTCCGTTCCGCCACCGTCGTTCCTGCCTCCCCATTCATCGCGCGCCGGACACCCGTTGCGCGCCGTCCGACGCCGAAACCAATTGTGCCCACAGTCCGACGCTATGCACGACACGCGGCGACGAACGATGGTTGTGCGCCTACCCCCCGTCTCAGCGTCCCAGGCGTCCGCGGACCATACCGACGAGCGAGTTGAGCTCTTCGATCCGCATCCGGCGGGCGGCGAGGTAGAAGACACCGAGCAGGATTACGCCGCCGGCCAGGAGCGCGGCGAAGGAGCCCGCGACGCCCTGGCCGAGCGTGTGACCGATGCCGTAGCAGGCCGCGCCGCTGAGCAGGGCGGCCGGGACCGAGGCGATGGCCAGCCGGGCGTAGGTCCGCAGCACCCGGGAGCCGTCCAGGTCACCGCCGAGCCGCTTGCGCAGCCGGCGCCAGGCGATGCCGACGCCGGTGGCGTAGGCGAGTCCGTAGGAGGCGGCCATGCCGACCACGGCCCAGCGCGCCGGGATCACGAAGTAGCACACGGCCGAGGCACCGGCGTTGACCGCCGCCACGATCACCGTGTTGTAGAAGGGGGTGCGGGTGTCCTCGTATGCGTAGAAGGCGCGCAGGACCACGTACTGCACGGAGTACGGGATCAGGCCGAGGGCGAAGGCCATCAGCATGAAGCCCATGTTGGTGGCTTCGCTGGTGCCCGAGGAGCCGAAGATCAGCGTGCACATCGGGATGCCGAGCGCGACGAACCCGAAGGAGATCGGCACGATCGCGACGGCCGTCGTACGCAGTCCCTGGGAGATGTCGTCGCGGACCGCGCCGGTGTCGTTCTCGGCCGCCGAGCGGGACAGGCGCGGCAGCAGTGCGGCCATCAGGGAGACGGTGATGATGGCCTGCGGCAGGCCCCAGATCAGCTGGGCGTTGGCGTAGGCGGCGAAGCCGGTGCCGTCGACGGGCGACGCGTCGCCCGCGGCAGTGGACAGCTGGGAGACGACGATCGCGCCGGCCTGGTTGGCGAGGACGAACAGGAAGGTCCACTTGGCGAGCGTGACCGCTTTGCCGAGGCCGTGGCCCTTCCAGTCGAAGCGCAGCCGCATCCGGAAGCCGGTCTCGCGCAGGTACGGGATCATCGCGAGCGCCTGCACGACGAGGCCGAGCAGGATGCCGACGCCGAGGAGCCGCTGCCCCTCCTCCGGGATGCTGGTGACCTTCATCCCGGAGTCGGCGGAGGTGCCGTAGACCCAGATGAACATGCCGAGCGTGACGATGATGACGATGTTGTTCAGGACCGGGGTCCACATCATCGCGCCGAACTTGCCGCGGGCGTTGAGGATCTGCCCCATCACCACGTGGACGCCCATGAAGAAGATGGACGGCAGGAAGTACTGCACGAAGGTGATGCCGACCTGGTTGGCCGCCGGGTCGCTGGCGACCGAGTCGGACAGCAGACGGATCAGGACCGGCGCCCCGAGGATGGCGAGGGCGGTGAGCACACCCAGCGCCACCATCACCAGGGTCAGCAGCCGGTTGGCGTACGCCTCGCCGCCGTCCTCGTCCTCCTTCATGGCGCGGACGAGCTGCGGCACGAAGACGGAGTTGAGGCCGCCGCCGACGGTGAGGATGTAGATCATCGTCGGGAGCTGGTAGGCGACCTGGAAGGTGTCACCGAGCAGACCGACGCCGAGGGCGGAGACGATCAGGGCGGAGCGGATGAAGCCGGTGAGACGGGAGACCATCGTGCCGGCCGCCATCACGGCGCTCGACTTCAGCAGGCCCGCCGCGCGACCGCTCTTCTTGGGCGCTGCGGCGGCCGTGAGCGGCATGGTGGCGTCGGCCCCCTGCGCCGGGGTCTCGGCGGCCGGCGGGGGCGCGGTCAGGTACTGGCCCGGCGGGGGCGCCGCCTGCTGCTCTGCGCCGGGCTGAGCGGCGGAGTACTGGCCCGGTCCGGGGCCCGGATACTGGCCCTGGGCCGGTGGCTCCGTGCCGTACGGCCCCTGCCCCGCCGGAGCGCCGGCGCCGTACTGCTGCTGGTCCGCCGGGGCGACGCTGCCGTACTGCTGCTGCCCGGCCGGGGCGCTGTACTGGCCGTAGGGGCCGGGCGCCGCCGCCTGCTGGTTCGGCGCGGGGGAGGGGCCGGGCACCGCAGCGCCGTCGGTGTAGGACGGGTGGCCGCCGCCCTGCTGCTGGTCGCGGAAGAGATGGGCGAAGGCGTCCGGCTCGTGGCGCTGCTCGCCGGCCTGGGTGACCAGGTCGTCCACGCCCACGAACTGCGTCGTGCGCGGATCGTCGCCGTACGGCAGGTACTGGGTGACGCCGTCCGGCTCGGGCGGCGGGGTCTGCGCCCAGACCTGCGGGTCGGGGGCGTACGGCGACTGGGCCGGCGGTCCGTAGAGCGGCTGCTGCGGCGGGTATGTGCCCGGGGGCGGCGGAGGGTGCGCGGCGCGGTCGTAGCGGGCCTCGTCGACCGGGTCCTGGGCGGAGAGGTCCTGCGCCCGGTAGGGGTCCTGGTCGTAGGCGTCCTGGAGGTACATGTCCGCCGGCGGCTGCTGGGGCGCCTGGTCGTGCTCGGCCGGCGGGCCCTCGGGGTAGCCCGAGCTGCCCGTGGCCTGGCCACGGTCACCGTCGTACGGCGCGTTCATGGTTACCCCACCTCATCGTCCCCGGCCCACCGGCCACGACATCTCAACGGTCCACTCTCTCACCCGTCCCGGACGGGTCGGCGTTTTCCGCTGCGGTGTCCGCACCGGGGTCACTCGGCTGCTCCGGATCGCCTGCCCGGGCGGGTGTCCCCGACTCCTCGGTGAGACGGCCGGCCGGGCCTTCCGGGTTCTCGGGGCCGTCCTCGGTGCCCTCCCCGGCGTCGGGGCCCTCGTCGCCCCCGGCGCGGGCGGCGGCGCGCTTGCGCTGCTGGTACATGCGGTAGCCGGCGAGCACGAGGAGGAGGACGCCGCCGCCGATGACGAGCATCACGGTGGCGGTGATCTCGGTGACCTTCACATCGAAGGTCACCGGCTGGCCGTACTTGCGGCCGTCCGCCGTGTAGAGCTGGGCGATCACCGTCGCCCGGCCGTTGGCGTTGGCGGACGTGGTGAACTTCACCGACTGGCTGTGCCCGCCGGAGACCGACACGGGCTGCTCCTGGTAGGCCTCGCCGCCGATCTTCAGACGGGTCGGGTTGGTGGAGGTCAGCCGCAGCACCAGGTGGTCGGCGTCCTGCACGAGGTTGTTCTGCACGGTCACCGGGATCGTGGCGCTGCGCCCGGACAGCTTCGTCTCCGACTTGTCGATCAGTCTGACCTGGCCGGTCAGACCGTCGAGGTAGGTCTCCACGCCGTTGCGGAAGGTCTGCCCGGCGGTGGCCTGGCCGCGCCAGGACGCGGACATCTCCCGGTTCATGGCCCGGCCGAAGGGGGTCACCACCCGGGACTGGTCGGACAGGACGGCCTTGAAGTGGTCCAGCTTGTCCTGCGTCCGGGCGATCTGCTCGAACACCGAGTACGGCAGCTCCTGCTTGCGCAGCGCGGAGGGGTACGCGGAACGCGCCGGCACCTTCGTGGTGGCCCCGGCGTCCGGCTTGGCCGAGGCGGCGTCGGACAGCTCCTGGGACTCGGACCAGGTGCCGTCCTCCAGGGCCGTCAGTGCCTCGGCCATCGCCCGGGCCTGGCTGCCGGTGGGCATGCGCTGCGGGGCGACGACGACACTGCGCTGCTTGCCGGTCTGAAGATCCAGGGACAGGCTCTGCGCGAGGAACCGCTGCACGGCCGCCGTGGAGGTGGACGCCTTCGTCAGGTCGCCCTCGAACGCCGTGGACAGGCGGGCGTCCGCGACGACCGCCGTCGTCCCGCCCCCGATCGGCCGGGCCGCGGAGGGCGTGTACGACAGGCCGCCGCTCTCCTGGAGGCTGTCGCTGCGGGCGAGCACCTTGTCGGCGCCGGCGGAGGTGGCGACCTTGACGATCGACGGGTCGACGGCACCTTCCACCGGCCAGGCGAAGTCGGTGATCGGTTTCACGTGGAGGATCGGCTCCACCGTGTTGGCGACCACGTCGGTGGCCTCCTTCAGCTGGCTCAGCGAGCCGGTGAAGTCCGTGCCGTTGTGCGCGAGGGAGGCCAGGTCCGGGTCGGCGAAGGGCAGTGCGACGACCTCCTTGTCGGCCACCGCCTTCTGGAGGTCGGCGAGCCACTGCTTGGCGACGGTCTGGTGCTTGCCGGCCGTGGTGTTGCCGTCCGTGCCCCGGACCTCGTAGGTGCGGGTCATCGCGTCGACGGAGGCCAGCAGGTCGGGATCGACGACCCAGGTGACGTCGAGATCCTTGCCGAGCGCCACCATCTGGTTCAGACGGCCGCCGGGGGAGATCTCCTTGGCCAGGTCCTCGTTGAGGAAGACCGGGGTCTGTGTCTCGTTGGAGCCCGTCTCCGCGGCCATGTGGGCGGTGGAGACGAGCGGCCACAGGAACGTCGTCTTCGTCCTGGTGCCGGCCTCGCCGGGCTGCCAGGGCAGGAAGGTCCGCTGCACGCCGAGGACCTGCTCCCAGGGCTGCGCGGAGGTCTGCCCGGAGAGCGTCACGTCGAACTCGTAGACGCCGTCCGCGCCGAGGTCCAGCGCGTCGACCGGGACCGAGAGGGTGAAGTGCTCGGCGACTCCGGGCGTGAGCTTGGGGTACTCCTCGGCGTACTTGTCGTCGATCTGCGTGCCGAGCGTGCCACCGAGGTCGTCGCTGTTGTCGGCGACGGTGTCGATGGCGGACCGGGTGTCGAGCCGCTGGCCCACCCGCAGGCCGAGCTGGGCGTCGGTGACCGCCTGCTTGCTGTTGTTGGTCACCGTGCCCGACACCGTGACGGTGTCGCCGTCCGCGGGGGCGGCGGGACTGAGCGAGTCGACGGCCACGGACACCCCGTCCGACTCGGCCGCGGCCTGCTCCCCCGCGTGGGCCGGAGCAGTGGCCGACACCTGTACGAGCCCCGCCAGCAGGGGTGCGGAAGCGACCAGTGCCACGGTGCGCCGTACCCAGCGGCGGGCAGGTGAGGGATGGGTCCCCTGGAAGTCTGCCGCCTCGGCCACGCGCTCGCCCGTCCCTCGTCGTCGTCAGTGGTCGTCGGAATGTGCGTCCACGCATGGTAACGATGCGCGCTGAGGGGAAGTGCCGCGGAGTGGGCCACAAGATCAGTCGGCGGACCGGCCGTGAGACCTGCCCGCCTCGTATATGCCCGTATAAAGGGGAGCGTCCGCACAAGGGGTGCGCGGGAAAAAGGGTGCGCCCGGCTCCGCCCGGGCCACGTACCCTTTTCTGTTGTGCCGAACGCCAATGAAGTCAGTCCCCATGCCCTGAGCCAGGCGCAGCAGCGCGCGGTGAGTGAACTGCTGCGCGTCTCGCCGGTCGCCGACGATCTCGCCCGCCGCTTCCAGGCGGCCGGGTTCTCCCTCGCCCTGGTCGGCGGCTCGGTGCGCGACGCGCTGCTCGGGCGGCTCGGCAACGATCTGGACTTCACGACCGACGCCCGCCCCGAGGACGTCCTCAAGATCATCCGTCCGTGGGCGGACGCCGTCTGGGAGGTCGGGATCGCCTTCGGCACGGTGGGCGCGCAGAAGGACGCCCGGGTCGGAGACGCTGATCGAAGCCTTCAGATCGAGGTGACCACCTATCGGTCGGAGGCGTACGACCGCACCTCGCGCAAGCCGGAGGTGTCGTACGGCGACTCCATCGAGGAGGACCTGGTCCGGCGGGACTTCACCGTCAACGCGATGGCCGTCGCACTCCCCGAGAAGGAGTTCATCGATCCGCACCGCGGCCGGGACGACCTCGCGGCCCGGGTACTGCGCACCCCCGGCGCGCCGGAGGACTCGTTCTCCGACGACCCGCTGCGGATGATGCGGGCCGCGCGGTTCGCCGCGCAGCTCGACTTCGAGGTGGCCCCCGAGGTCGTCAAGGCGATGAAGGAGATGGCCGGGCGGATCGAGATCGTCTCGGCCGAGCGGGTCCGGGACGAGCTGAACAAGCTGATCCTGTCCGCACACCCACGCAAGGGGCTGACGCTCCTGGTGGAGACCGGCCTGGCCGACTACGTCCTGCCCGAGCTGCCCGCCCTGCGGCTGGAGAGCGACGAGCACCACCGCCACAAGGACGTCTACGAGCACACCCTGATCGTGCTGGAACAGGCGATGGACCTGGAGCAGGACGGTCCCGATCTGGCCCTGCGGCTGGCCGCGCTGCTGCACGACATCGGCAAGCCCCGCACCCGCCGCTTCGAGAAGGACGGGCGGGTCTCCTTCCACCACCACGAGGTGGTCGGGGCCAAGATGACGAAGAAGCGCATGACGGCGCTGAAGTACTCCAACGAGCTGGTCAAGGAGGTCTCGCGGCTGGTCGAGCTCCACCTGCGCTTCCACGGGTACGGCACCGGCGAGTGGACCGACTCCGCGGTGCGCCGGTACGTCCGGGACGCGGGTCCGCTGCTGGACCGCCTGCACAAGCTGACCCGGTCCGACTGCACGACCCGTAACAAGCGCAAGGCGGCCGCGCTCTCCCGGGCGTACGACGGGCTGGAGGAGCGGATCGCCGAGCTTCAGTCGCAGGAGGAGCTGGACTCGATCCGCCCGGACCTCGACGGCAACGAGATCATGCAGATCCTCGGTATCGGCCCCGGTCCCGCTGTCGGACAGGCGTACAAGTACTTGCTGGAGCTGCGGTTGGAGAACGGGCCGATGGAGCACGAAGCGGCGGTGGCGGCGCTCCGGGAGTGGTGGGCCCGGCAGGAGGGCTGAGCAGACGTGCATGGTGGGGCGGGGTCATGTTTCACGTGAAACATGACCCCGTTTCACGCTGCTGGAGGGGCGGTGTTTCACGTGAAACACCGCCCC
>NZ_JBQOUX010000168.1:0-11824 GCF_052216785.1 Streptomyces sp. JW3
TGGCGCACCTGTCCGTCTCCGTGTACCGCGTCCCCACCGATCTGCCGGGCGGGGACGCCACGCTGACCTGGGACGCGACGACCCTCGTGCTGGTCGAAGCCGCCGCGGCCGGTCGCACCGGCCTCGGCTTCACCTACGGTTCGCCCGCCACCGCCGCCGTGGTCGGGCACGAGCTGGCGGACCTGGTCACCGGGCACGACGCCTTCGACGTCCCCGCCGCCAACGACCGCATGAGCCGGGCCCTGCGCAACGCGGGCAGGCCCGGCATCGCCGCCGGCGCCGTCTCCGCCGTCGACATCGCCCTGTGGGACCTCAAAGCGCGGCTGCTGGGACTGCCGCTGGTGCGGCTGCTGGGCGCGGCCCGCGACGAGGTCGCGGTGTACGGCAGCGGCGGTCTGACCCCGTACGACGACGGTCAGCTCGCACGGCAGCTGCGCGGCTGGACCGACCAGGGGATCGACCGCGTGAAGATCAAGGTCGCCGAGTCCTGGGGCCGCGAGGAGGCGCGTGACCTGCACCGGACCCGGCTGGCCCGCCGGGTGGTGGGCGACGCCGCCGAACTCTACGTCGACGCCAACGGCGGCTGCACCCGCAAGCAGGCCGTACGCATGGCGGCCGCCATGGCGGACTCGGGAGTCACCTGGCTGGAGGAGCCCGTCTCCTCCGACGACCTGACCGGGCTGCGCGAGGTGCGCGACGCCGTCACCGCCGACGTCGCGGCCGGCGAGTACGGCTACGACCTCCCGTACTTCTCCCGGATGGCGGCCTCGGGCGCCGTCGACTGCCTCCAGGCCGACGTCACCCGCTGCGGCGGCGTCACGGTCTGGCTGCGCGCCGCCGCCGTGGCCGAGGGGCTCGGGCTGCACATCTCCGGCCACTGCGCCCCGCACCTGCACGCGCACGTCGCCGCCGCCGTACCCAACACCCGCCACCTGGAGTGGTTCCACGACCACGTCCGCGTCGAGAACCTGCTGTTCCGCGGCACCCTCGACCCTTCAGGCGGCACCGTCACGCCCGGCGCCCGCGGCGAACCCGGCCACGGCCTCACCCTGAACCGGGACGCCGCCGACCGATACCGCACCACATGAGCCGGCCCGGCACGTCCGAGGAGCAGGCCCGGAACGAGGACGCCGCGCGGGCCCCGGCGGACGGTCCCTGGACACTGCGCGACTACGCCCTGATCGCCGACGGGGAGCGCGGCGCGCTCGTCGATCCGCGCGGCGGGATCGTCTGGCTGTGCGCACCCGCCTGGCACGACGGCGCCGTCTTCAGCGGCCTGCTCGGCGGGCCCGGCCGGTACCGGGTCCGTCCCGCCGACCGGTGGAACGTGTGGGGCGGCTACTACGAGGACGGCACGCTCATCCGGGTCAGCCGGTGGGTCACCGCCGACGGGATCGTCTCCTGCCGGGAGGCACTGGCGGTCCCGGCCGACACCGGGCGCGTGGTACTGCTCCGCCAGATCCGTGCCGTACGCGGTGACGCCCTCGTCGACGTCGGCCTCGACGTGCGTGCCGGTTACGGACAACACCCCATGACGGACGTACGGCAGGACGGCGGACCGTGGCGGGCGCGCAGCGGCCCCCTGCACGTGAGGTGGTCGGGGGCCGCGGACGCCCGGCCCGACGCGGACGGCGGGCTGCGCACCCGGCTGCGACTGCCGGAGGGCGGTGTGCACGACCTGGTCCTGGAAATCGCCACGCAGCAGCGCAGCGACCTCCTCGACCCGCGGGCTCTGTGGCGGGCCACCGAACGGTGGTGGCGGTCAGCCGTGCCCGACTGCGCCGACACCGCCGCCCCCCGCGACACCCGGATGGCGTACGCGGTCCTGAACGGCCTCACCAGTGCCGCCGGGGGCATGGTCGCCGCGGCCACCACCTCGCTGCCGGAACGCGCGGACACCGGCCGCGACTACGACTACCGCTACGCGTGGGTCCGCGACCAGTGCTACGCCGGCATCGAGGTCGCCGCGCACGGTCCCCACCCGCTGCTGGACCGGGCGGTACGCTTCGTCACCGACCGCCTCCTGGCGGACGGCGCCGAGTTGCGTCCCGCCTACACGGTGGACGGCGAGCCGCTGCCGCCGGAGCGTGAGCTGCCGTTCGCCGGCTATCCCGGCGGCGGCGACCGGACCGGCAACCGGGCGGGCCGGCAGTTCCGGCTCGACGTCTTCGGGGAGGTGCTCCAGCTGTTCGCCGCCGCCGCCCGCCACGGCGTCCTCGACAGCAGGACGGTCAAGGCCGCGACCGTGGCGGCCGACGCGATCGCCGAGCGCTGGGGTGCGCCGGAGGCCGGGCTCTGGGAGCTGGAGGAGCGCTGGTGGACGCACTCCCGGCTGTGCTGCGTCGTCGGCCTGCGCGACCTGTCCCGGCAGCTGGGCGCGACGGCGCCGGCCGGCTGGACGCGGCTGGCCGACCGGATCCTGGCCGGCACCCGGTCGCGCTGTCTGCACACCGACGGGTACTGGCAGCGCGCCGCCGACGACACCGGCCCGGAAGCGGCCTTGCTGCTGCCGCTGGCCCGCGGGGCGGTGCCGCCCACCGATCCCAGTCTCGCGCTGACCCGCTCGCAGGTGGTACGCCGGCTGGCGGTGGACGGTCACGTCTACCGCTTCCGGCACGGCGAGGAGCCGCTGGGGGACGCCGAGGGCGCGTTTCTGCTGTGCGGCTTCACGATGGCGCTGGCCGCCCACGCGCAGGATCTGCACACGGAGGCGGCCCGATGGTTCGAGCGGACGCGTGCGGCGTGCGGGTCGGCCGGGCTGTTCGCCGAGGAGTACGACGTGGCCCAGCGCCAGCTGCGGGGCAACCTCCCCCAGGGTTTCGTCCACGCCCTGCTGCTGGAGTGCTCGGCGCGGTTCGGGCAGGCGCCGAAATCCGTTCCGTCCGCAGGCTGGTGAGCGTTCCGGTGCCTTGTCAGGCAGCGTTCGCGGGTGTCGCACGGGGGTGTGGCACGGTCATCGCCGGGACCGGCCGGCCCGGCGCGCGCGCCGCAGGCTTCGGACACCTGCCAGTACCGCCAGCGTGCCGACGGCGCCCAGTGGCAGCAGCGCCCGGGAACCGGGAGCCTGGGGCCGCCGCGGAGCGGCCTGCCCGGCCCTGCCCGGGGTACGCCTGTTCCGGACCGTTTCCCGTCTGTCTGGTGTCGAGGGGTGTTGCTTGTGCTGCTGTCCCGGAGCAGAGCGCGGCTGGAACAACGGGCCGGACGGGCGGCCGGGGACACGGCGCTGTATCTCGACCGGCGGCTGCCGCTCGCCTCCGCCGCCCGCGCGGCGCTGCGCAAGGCGTTCCCCGACCACTGGTCCTTCCTGCTGGGCGAGCTGGCACTGTACAGCTTCGTGGTGCTGCTGCTGACCGGTGTCTGGCTGACGCTGTTCTTCCAGCCAAGCATGTCGGAGGTCGTCTACCGGGGCTCGTACGTGCCGCTGCGCGGCGTCCGGATGAGCGAGGCGTTCGAGTCGACCCTGCGGATCAGCTTCGACGTGCGGGGCGGTCTGCTGATCCGCCAGATCCACCACTGGGCCGCGCTGGTGATGGCCTCCTCCGTCGGGGTGCACATGCTGCGCGTGTTCTTCACCGGAGCGTTCCGCCGGCCCCGGGAGGCCAACTGGCTGATCGGGCTCACCCTGTTCCTGCTGACCATGCTGGAGGGCTTCGCCGGCTACTCGCTCCCCGACGACCTGTTGTCCGGCACGGGCCTGCGGACCGCCCAGGGCTTCGTGCTGTCCGTGCCCGTCGTCGGCACCTACTTGAGCATGTTCCTGTTCGGCGGGGAGTTTCCCGGGCACGACATCGTCTCCCGGCTGTACCCCGCCCACATCCTGCTGTTGCCGGGCGCGCTGCTGGCGGGCGTCGTCCTCCACCTCATCCTGGTGTTCCACCTCAAGCACACCCAGTGGCCCGGCCCCGGCCGGACCAACCGGAACGTGGTGGGCAACCCGATGTTCCCCCAGTTCGCCGTACGGTCGGCCGGGTTGCTGGCGATGGTCTTCGGACTGCTCGCGGTGCTGGCCGCGGTCGGCCAGATCAACCCGGTGTGGAACTACGGCCCCTACCGGCCGGACCAGGTGTCCAGCGGTGCCCAGCCCGACTGGTACCTGGGCTTCGTGGAGGGCGCCATGCGGCTCCTGCCGGGTTTCGAGACCCGGCTGTGGGGCCACACCGTCTCCTGGAACCCGTTTCTGCCGGCCGTCGTCTTCCCGTTGCTGTTCTTCGTCGCGCTGTACCTGTATCCCTTCCTGGAGCGCTGGATCAGCGGTGACCGGGGCGAGCGGCACCTGTGCGACCGGCCGCGCGACGTACCCGTGCGCACCGCTCTGGGCGTCGCCGGTATCGCCTTCTACGGACTGCTGCTGTCGGCGGGCGGCCAGGATGTCCTCGCGCACACCTTCGACGTCTCGCTGAACGCCCTCACCTGGTGCCTGCGCGTCGCCGTACTCGTCGGTCCCGTGCTCGCCTTCTGGCTGACCCGCCGGATCTGCCTGGCCCTCCAGTGGCACGACCGGACACGGCTGTCGGAGGGCGACGGGACGGGCGAGATCGGGCAGTCGGTGGCCGGCGGCTACCGGGAGTCCCGCGCTCCCGTCCCGGATCCCGAGCGGCACGCTCTCGTCCACCGCGACCTGCCGCGCCCGCTCCCCGGGCCGGTGAACGGCTCGTCGACGAACCGGCCGGGCGGGCTCCGGCGGGCTCTCAGCGGCTGGTTCCACAGCGACCGGGTGCCGTTTCCCGGCCAGGACTGCGGTGCCGCCGGACAGCGGGACGACCGGACACCGGCCGGTACGGGCGGGGACGACCGGAGCGACTGAGGGGCCGGTGGTGCGGCGCGTGCCACGGCGACGCCTGCCACACCTGCCGTGATGCCCTGGTGCCGTGCGCGGGGGCGCGGGGGCGCGGCCGGTCGGCCGTACGCACGCGGCTGACGGGGGTCAACCGTAGGTGCGTGTCAGCTCTCCCGGGTGCCGTACTGGAAGACGAAACCCAGCACTCCCGGCGCCAGCACTCCGGCGCCGATCAGGACCAGCCACAGGCCGTACACCGCGCCCAGGCCGAGCAGCGCGGTGCCCACCGCGGCGAGCACCGGAAAGGCGCTGCGCGGCGGGAAGAAGGCGACCGGCCCCGCCGCCTCGTGCACGGCCGACTCCTTCTCGTCCTGCGGCAGCGGACCTTCCTTGCGGTGCCGTTGCCAGAGAAAGAACGCGACCAGCGCCGACATGAGGCACGAGACCGTCAGGGCAGCGGTGCCCGCCGGCTCGGCCGAGGACCACCCGTAGACGGAGGCACAGACGGCGAAGAACAGACTGACGCCGGCGAACAGGGCGCTTTCGGCCTTCATGAGTGCTGTCCTTCCGCGCCGGACGGGGAGTGGGAGTGCGCGTGCGCGGCGTGCCGGGGATGGTGCAGGTCGAAGGCGGGCGACTCGGACCGGATCCGCAGCAGGGCCACGAAGTTGTGCTCCGGCGGAGGACACGACGTCGCCCATTCGAGAGAGCGGCCGAATCCCCAGGGGTCGTCGACGGTGACCTCCTCCCCGTACCGCGCTGTCCGCCAGACGTTGTAGAGGAAGGGGAACGTGGAGGACCCGAGCAGAAACGCGCCGATGGACGACACGGTGTTGAGGGCGGTGAAGCCGTCGGCCGCCAGGTAGTCCGCGTAACGCCGGGGCATCCCCGCGGCCCCCAGCCAGTGCTGCACGAGGAACGTCAGGTGGAAGCCGACGAACAGCGTCCAGAAGTGCAATTTTCCGAGCCGTTCGTCGAGCATCCGGCCGGTGAACTTGGGCCACCAGAAGTAGAACCCGGCGAACATGGCGAAGACGACCGTGCCGAACAGCACGTAGTGCATGTGCGCCACGACGAAGTAGGTGTCGGTGGTGTGGAAGTCCAGCGGCGGTGACGCCAAAAGCACACCGGTCAGCCCGCCGAAGAGGAACGTCGCGAGAAACCCGAGCGCCCACAGCATGGGGGTCTCGAACGACAGCGACCCGCGCCACATCGTCCCGATCCAGTTGAAGAACTTCACTCCGGTCGGCACCGCGATGAGGAAGGAGGCCAGGGAGAAGAACGGCAGCAGCACCGCGCCGGTGGCGAACATGTGGTGCGCCCAGACGATCGCGGACAGCCCGGTGATGGCGACGGTGGCGCCGATCAGCCCGAAGTACCCGAAGACCGGTTTGCGGCTGAAGACCGGGATCACCTCGGTGATGATGCCGAAGAACGGCAGGGCGACGATGTACACCTCGGGATGTCCGAAGAACCAGAACAGGTGCTGCCACAGCAACGCTCCGCCGTTGGCCGCGTCGAACACGTGCGCACCGAAGCGGCGGTCGGCGAACAGCGCCAGCAGGGCGGCGGTGAGCACCGGGAAGGCCAGAAGTACCAGGATCGACGTGAACAGTACGTTCCACGTGAAGATCGGCATACGGAAGAGCGTCATGCCGGGGGCCCGCAGGCAGATGACGGTGGCGATGAAGTTGACGGCGCCCAGGATGGTACTCAGCCCGGACACGACCAGCCCCATCACCCACAGGTCGCCACCCGCGCCGGGAGTGTGCGCGGACCCGTTGAGCGGAGCGTAGGCGAACCACCCGAAGGAGGCCGCACCGTTGTCGGTGAGGAAGCCCGCCACCACCATCAGGCCGCCGAACAGGTACACCCAGTAGGTGTAGGCGTTCAGTCGGGGGAACGCCACGTCCGGAGCACCGATCTGCAACGGCATCACCGCGTTGGCGAACCCGACGAAGGTGGGAGTGGCGAACAGCAGCATCATCACCGTGCCGTGGATGGTGAACAGCTGGTTGTACTGCTCCGCGGAGACGATCTGCAGACCGGGTCTGGCCAGTTCGGCCCGCATCAGCATGGCCAGCACACCCGCGAACAGGAAGAACCCGAACGCGGTCGTCAGATACATGTGCGCGATGACCTTGTGGTCGGTGGTGGTCAGCCACCGCAGCACGGCCCTCCCCTGCGCCAGCCGCCTCGCCGTCCCGTCCGACGTCCGCGTACCGCTGTCCACCGCCGCCATGCAGCCTCTTCCCGTCACCCGCCGACCCGTGCGCCCCGCCACCTGGGTGACCGGGAAGGCCGACACCGCGTCGCACTCCGACATCGGCGTCTAACCGATGACGCCGCCTGTGAAACCTCGTGAGCGTCGCGGGAGCCGAAGTACCCGGCGAACAGCATCCTGCACCTACCGCTCAGGCGGCGCCACCGTTCTCGAAGTCGAGCACGTTACTGATGCCGCCGCAGTAGGTCAGCTACCGGGAGCAAACTGAGACGATCCCAGATCCGGACGTCTCAGAGTTCTCCGGGCACCCAGGTCAGAGGGCCCCAGATGTCCGGACCCAACTGAGACAGGACAGTGCGGCAGGTGGCCTATCTCATGGCGAACTACCGCGCCACCGTGCGAGCATCCCGCTCTTGCTGACCTTCGATGTCGCTGGCGGGCACGAGGCCACCGGCAGCGCTTCGGCTCCGGGCGTTCGCTCTGGAGGTCGGCGCCGGCGCTCGGCCTGATCGCCAAGAACGGCGCCAGCCCGAACGGGCTCACTCGGGGAACGCCGCCTACGGCGTGCCGGGCAGCCGGACGGTGACGAGGAGGCCGCCGACGGGGCTGGGGGCGAGGTCGAGGGTCCCGTCGTGGGCACGGACGATGCTGTGCACGATGGCCAGGCCGAGGCCGACGCCGGCGTGCTCTTTGGTACGTACGCGTTCTGTGCCGCGCTGGAAGGGTTCGATGAGGGTCGGTACCAGTTCCGGTGGGAGCCGGCGACCCGTGTTCTCGACCCGCAGCACGCTCGTGTCTCTGTGCGCCTCGATGTGGACCGCCCCGGTGCCGTCGGCGGGGAGGTTGTGGACGATGGCGTTCTGGACGAGGTTCGTCACCATCCGCGACAGGAGTTCGGCGGAGCCGCTGGTCGGGGCCGACCCGCCGGGTGACGTCCAGCGCGATCCGGCGCTGTTCGGCGAAAGGAAGCAGCGTTTGGCGGCTTCTTAGGCGATGAGGGAGAGGTCGACGGATCCGGTGGGACAGCGGCCCGTTCTCGGCTGTCCGGGCCGCACCCGTGACCTGTGTGAGTGGTGCGAGCATCAGGCCGGCGAGGATCCATCCTCCGACGAGCCCGAACACGAGCAGGAAGACTGGAGCTGCGGCTGCGGCGGGGACGAAGACTTGCAGGAGGACGTAGCGGTTGGGTGCGACCTTGAGGAGACCCACATCGCTGTCCGGTACATAGCCCAGCAGGAACACCCACACCACGGCCAGCAGGAGAACGCCGGCGAGCAGAACGAATCCGGCGTAGCTGAGGGTGAGCTTCAGTCGGGCGCTGAGCCCTGGGCATCTATGCATACGTTCTGCCGGGAGCGGCGATGTTCCGGTCCGGGGCGCCGGTGTCGATCCGGTAGCCGACGCCGGCCACCGTGGCGATGATCCATGGTTCGCCGAGCCGTTTGCGCAGAGCGGAGACGGTGATGCGCGCGGTGTTGGTGAAGGGGTTGGTGTTCTCGTCCCAGGCCCAGCATGAGGATCGGGATGCCGCTGCCGGAGGCGACGACGCGCCGGGCGACCTCGTCGCCGGGGGTCCGGGAATGTCACGGTCGAGGACCGCGAGGTCGTAGGAGTTGACGCTGAGCGATTCCAGGGCGGCGTCGCCGTCGCCGACGATGTCGGCGGCGATCGCCTCCAGCCGCAGACCGTCACGGACCGCCTCGGCCAAGTAGGGTTAGTCCTCCACGATCAGTACGCGCATGCGTGAAGCTTATTGTCATCACAGCATCGGCGCCGACGGGTGCACACCGGGCACGCGACTCACCCTGCCGACGCCGGCGCGGGGCGGGGCTGGTCCGACGGCACCTCCACCGTAGTGCGCCACAAGCGGCGCGACGCCAGCCCGAACAGCACGGCGCCGGCGGCGTTGACCAGTACGTCATCCACGGACGACACCCTGTCCAGCCGCAGGACGTACTGTGCGGTCTCGACCAGGATCGAGCAGCTCGCCCCGAGCATCAGGATCCGCGGCACGGACGCCAGCGCCGCGAAGATCAGCAGGTTGCCGCCGATCCCGACCGGTCCCATCGTGACCAGGTCCCGCAGCGGGATCGGACTCACCCGGCCGGGGACGACGCCGGCCCCCGGGCCCGGCTGCAGGGTCAGCCATACCATCGGCACCGTCCCGTAGACCATGCCCACCTCGGCCACCGGCATCCGCCACCCCGACGTGACACTGCCGGCGCGCCGCAGGCGCGCCAGAGCCCACACCAGCAGAGCGGCCAATGGCAGCCCGACCAGCGTCATGAGCAGCACACCGTTGGACGTATCGAAGCAGCCGTGCCACCGCCCGGCCATGCAGGCCCAAGCGGTCATCATGAGCGGCCGCCACACGGCGAACAGCACGCCCGCCAGACCGAGGATCGCCAGGCCGGCGAGCATGGGCCGGCGGGGCGGTGCTGACGGAAATGGGCTGTGGTTCATGATCCCCCTCAGCCGCCCGCCCCGCCGGAGGGCGCAGCGCCGGTGATGGCCTGCGTTTGCTGCTCGAGGATGTCAACCAGGCTGTCGGAGCCGCGGTTGATGAGGGTGACGGCGACCCAGCCGGTGTACGGGTAGATGCTCCAGTTGGCGCCGACACCGGGGTTTCCACCGGCACGCTGGTACTCCCACTGGCCATTGACGATGTCGATCGCGAGGCCGTACGCACCGAACGACGTCGCCCCGTGGGGGGTTCTGGCCCCGAAGAGCACGTCGGCCCAAGGCCGGTCCAGCACCGTGCCGTCGGTCAGCGCCTGCGCGAACCGAACCAGATCCGGCGCGGTGGCGAAGCCGCCGTCCCCGGGGGCATCGATGAAGGCGCGGCCCGGGTTCTTGCCGAGTACGTACGGGTACGGGCTGCCCTGGTCCAGGTTGCGGAGCGCGTCCACCACGCTGCCGTCGGCCAGTTCCATGTAAGGGTGCGCGATGTGCGGGTCGGTGAGCCACTGCGGCCTGGTGTAGAACGCCGAGCTGGTCATGCCGCAGCGCTTGAAGATGTTCTCCTGGACGTAGTCCCAGTACGTCGTGCCGGCCACGGCCTCCACGATCAGCGCGGAGACGGTGACCTCCGCCTCCGCGTGGACGGTGTCGGAAGTGCCCGGGACGCCCACGAGTTTCGCCTGCCGGGCCCGCTGCTCGTAGTACTCGTGCACCTCGTCCCGGCTCTGGAAGACGCGTTGCACGTCCTCGTCCGGGGAATCCAGCCTGGAGGTGCCGGACAGCAGGTGGTGGATGGTCACCTGCTCGGCGATGTCCTTGGCGAAGCCGGTCAGGTGGGCGCCCACCGTGTCCGACAGCCGCAGCTTGCCCTGCTGCGCCAGATGCAAGATGGCCACCGCGTGGAACGGCTTGCCCGCCGAACTGAGGCTGAACGCGATGCCCTCGCGGTTGGGGATCCCCTTCTCCTTGTCGGCCATGCCGTAGCTGCGAGACAGGACCGTGCGGCCCCGGTGCGACAGCAGCACCACGCCGGAGAACTTGCCCTCGGCGGCCAGCTGCGCCACGTACCGGTCGTAGGCTCCGCCGGGCAGGGTGTCCTGCGGGATCCGGTCGTCCCCGGGCAAGTCGGTTGGGATCGAGTCGGCGTGGCCGATTCCGGCGCCTACCAGCGGCACGCCGGCCGCCACCACGCCGGCGGCAGCCAGCCCGCCCCAGCTGAACAGCCGCCGCCGGTCGATACCCTTCACCGAATCCGAGTCCATGATCACAGTCCTTTACCGGTCAAACACATCTGGCGCTGACAGTGATGCGCTGTGTGGTTCATGCCTCCACTGAAGACGCAGGGCTGTTGCGTTGGCGTATGCGAGCTTCGATACGTCCGCGATACTCGGGATCCCCCGCCGCGATCGACGAGGTAGCGGCATGGCCAGTCGCGTTGCTTGATCCAACACACTGCTCTACCGCATCCCGGGCGGCGGTCGGCCGCCTGTCGGAAACGCGGCATAGTCGACCCGCGCGCGCTCGGACCGGTGTTCATGACCATCCGGAACGCGATGCCGCACCGCGCACCGGGACGCACAGATATCGCACTCGCAGCCAACTCCGGTTCACACAACGCCGGTATGACTGCGGGCGCGGATCGTGAAGGAGATGACGAGCGCGACCGCGGCGGCGGCCGGGTGCACCCGGATGCCGAGCGCGGGCGCCGGCCCCGGCGACGATCGCCTGCGTGGCCGTGTGGGTCAGGCAGTGGTACAGGCAGGCCATACGGCCGTCAGCCGTGCCGTGGGTCGTCTTCTCCTTGGTGGCCGGAACCGAGGAAGCCGCGACCACCGCGATCGACCAGGCATGCCGGATGCGCCGACTGCCCACTGTCCGCGGCCAGTTCCCCGACCTGGCCGACGCGGCGTCCCGCGAGCAGAGGTCCTACCGGAGCTTCCTGGCGGAGCTGCTGCTGGCCGAGTGCGACGCTGATTGTGCAGGGGACCGAGGCCGCGATGGCGGGCACCGGGTGAAGTACGTCCCGGCGACCAAGCTGGTCAACGAGCTGGTCGAGGCCGCCGACGAGAATGTCCTGGTTGCGACCATCACCCGCCACGGACGCGTCATTCCTTTATGCATCGACAAACTCGGCTACATGGAACTCGGCCGCCGGGGCGCCGAACTCCTCTTCCAGGTTCTGACGGAGCGTGCGGGCAAGGACTCTGGGGCGATTGCTTCGAACAAGTCGTTCGGCGGGTGGACGAAGTCGTTCACCGACCCCAGGCTCTGTGCAGCCATCGTCGAGGTCGCGTCCCGCGAAGTGGTGTAAGCGATCACGCGCCTTGCTGCCCGCTGTCCGGCTCGCGACGATCTTTCCGCCG
>NZ_JBQOUX010000169.1:0-11465 GCF_052216785.1 Streptomyces sp. JW3
TGCCCGCCGACGCGCCGGTGCCGGCCGCGCCCGCGGCGCCGGTGCTGCGCGCGGCCACGCCGGCCGACGCGGATCTGCTCGCGCTGACCGACGACCACGGCGCGCCGCTGCCGGACACCGTGCTGCTGCCGGACGACGCGATCATGGAGGTGTTCCTGGCGTCCGCCGCGCTGGAGGGGGCGTTCCGGGCGGTGCTGGGCAACAGCTACCCGGGCCATCCGGCGCGCGGGCTGCTGGACGACGTACGGGACGCGGTGGCCGGGCGGACCCCGGCGCCGGTGGCGCGGGCCGGGCGGGCGCTGGGCGAGTCGCTGGCGGGCGCGGCGGCCACCGATCCGACCACGGTGGCGGCGGAGATGCTGGCCGCCGCGCGCGGCCCGGCCGCCCTGCTGGCCCGCGGCCACCAGGTGTTCAAGGGCGCCTACGTGGTGGAGGGCCTGACCCTGCCGGGGCTCGCCGCGGACGAGGTGCTGTCCATGGAGATCCGCGGTGTGCTGCGGCGGCCCCGGGCCACGGAGGGCTTCGCGCAGTACTTCGAGACCGGTCTGAGCGCCACCGACGGCGCCGCGCAGCAGCGGGGCGCGGCGGGCACCTCGCAGTGGGCGGGCGGGTTCCGGGCGGTCCGGGGCACCTCGTCGGCGGGGACCCCGGCGGCCGACCAGGCGGCGGGCAACGACGTCGACGACATCCTGGTGACCCGCGCCGAACCGCAGGAGGGCCCGGGTGAGGCGGGCGAGCCGTCGGGGTCCCGGCCGAGCACGCTCAACCCGTCGGCGCGCTACGCCCGTACCGCCCGGCGCGAGCAGTCCCGGGCGCTGGGCTCCACCACGGCCGCGTACCGCACCGCCACCGAGAGCGGCACCCAGCACCGGGTGACGGCCGACGCGACGCTGCTGGTGACGTTCCGGCGCGGGCGGCGCAACATCGTCGGCAACGCGTTCGGGCAGGGCGAGAGCCGGGCCGTGACGGTGGCCGTGGATCTGCCGGACGCCGTGCGGTTCCTGACCACGCCGGCCCAGATCCGGCGGCACGCCGCGTTCTTCGCCCACGTGGCCGGGCTGACCGTGCCGGACCCGGTGACCGGTTCGGTGCCGCTGCCGCGCCGGTTCACGGCCTCCCGGGAGGTCGGGTTCGGCAGCGTGCTGTCGGTGGCCGAGTTCACCGACGCGACCCGGACCGTGCAGCGCCCCGACCTGCTGCGGCGGCGGCTGCTCGGCCTGGTCGAGGCGGCGGCGCCGGGGGCGACCCGGCCCGGTCACTCCGCCTACCTGCCGGGCGTGGCGACCCGGGTGGCGGACCTGTCCTCGACGGCGGGCCTGCGCACCCTGGCGGGCCGCGGCCCGGGACATGTGCAGCGCTTCCGGTTCCGCTACCTCGGCTACGGCGGTGCGCAACTGGTGGAGGTGACGCTGCGCACCGAACCGGACGCCGACGACCACGCGCTGCGCGGGCTGCGCGGCCACCCGGTGGCGTCCGGCGCGGGCATCGAGCAGTTCATGGCCCACGTCCCGTCCGCGGTGACCGACCGGACCGCGCGCACCGTCCGGCACGACGGCTTCGTACAGCTCCAGTCGCGGTTCGCGCGGCCCACCGGCGGCCCGCGCACCGACCGGGCGGGCGCGCTGCTCAGCGCCGACACCACCCGCGGCAACGCGGCGCGCGTCACCCGGGCCGCCGAGGACCGTTTCTGGCTGCGCACCGACAACGCCGCGGACTTCGAGGGAGTGCCGTACCGGGTGGTGGCCGAGGTGCGCTCCAGCCCGACCGCCGAGTGGCTGCTCGACCTGCCGGGCAGTCTGTTCCAGCACGGTGTGCTGAGCCTGACCGACGCGGACGCCACCCTCGCCGACCGCATCACGCACCTGTTCGGCGGCCGTCCGGCCCGGCAGGCCACCGTGCACACTGCCGCCGCGCTGCGGTTCACCGGCAGCGAGAGTGCCGAACCGGCACCGCAGCAGCCGCCGTTGCCGGTGGCCCGGCACACCACCCGTCCCACGGTCGCCGGGGACCGCTTCGTGCCGCACGGCCCGGCGCCGGTGTTCGCCTTCGACGGCGGCGCCGAACTGGCCGCGGCGCTGGGCCAGGTGGCCCCGGCCCTGACCCGGTCCTGGCGCTCGCTCACCACCTCCGACTCGGCGGACGCCACGGCGGTGCGGGTCGGCGAGCTGATCCAGTCCGGCGCCCTCTCGCTGGACCACCCGCGGGGCCCGGCCGGGCTGACCGGCTCGATGCCGGGCGCCTACCCCTTCCAGGGCGCGCCGGGCAGCCCGCCCCGGCTGTCGGTGGAGCTGTACCGGCCGCGCCCGGTCACCGACACCGGCGACGTGACGGTGGACCGGCTGCGGCTGAGCACGTTCAGCGCGGGCTCCTCCTCGCAGGCGGGCGTCACCGCCGGGCTGGCGGCGCAGGGCGGGCTCAGCACCACCGACGACAACCGGCAGATCGTCAACTTCACCGTGCCGGTGCTGGCCCGCCAGCCGCAGGCCCCGGGGCCGGGCGCGGGCGTCAGCGGCACCCGCCGGGACTGGCTCAAGCACGGCAACACCAGCGCCCCCGAGGGCGCGCGCGGCACCCGCAGCCACGAGATCCTCGCCGACGCGCTGATCACCGTAAACGGCCCGGACGGCGTCCAGTACGTGACCGGCACGGTACGGATGCGCCCGCTGGAGCGCGACGTGCTGGGCCTCGGCGTCACCGGCGCCCGCACCGACGCCGGGGTGTTCGACGGCGCGGCGCTGGCCCGCGACGCCGCCGACGCCCGGGTCCGCGCGGCGGGCGCCCCGGCCGACGCGGTGGCCGACGACGTACTGCGGGACTGGCGGCGGACGCCGCTGCGGGACCTGCCAGGGCTGCTGGCGGACGGTGTGCGGGCCACCGGGGACGACGGCACTCCGCAGCTGTGGTTCGCGGTGGACGGCGGTCCCGAGCGGACGGCCCGCGCGGTGTACGCGGCCTCCGGCACGGCCGCGCTGCTGGGGCGGCCGGTCGAGCTGGCGCTCCGCGACGACGCGGGGGTGCGGTTCCGCCGTTTCGACGCGGCCGGGGAGCCGGAGCGGACCGAGGGCGACGACGAGCCCGGGGACGGCTGGACGGCCGTACGGACCCAGGTGTCCGCGCTGGAGGGGGCCGCACGGGCGGAGGAGGCCGCCCGCGCCACGGAGGCGGAGCTGCTGACCCAACTTCCGGACGCGCGCCGCACGGTGGCCGAGTCCGGTCCGCCGGTGACGGCGGCGGAGCGCGAGCTGGCCGCCGCCCGCGCCGCCGCCGACACCGCCCACGACGCCCGTACGGCGGCGGAACGGGCACTCACCGCCGCCGAGCGCACGGACCGCGACCGGCGCACCCGTGTCACGGAGCTGACCGCCGACGCCCGGGAGCGCGCGGACCGCGCGGCCGAGGCGGCAGCGGACGCGGCGACGGCGCGGCGCACGGTCCAGGAGGCGGAGGCGGCGCTCCAGGCGGCGGAGGCGGCACTCCAGGCGGCACGGGACGCCGACGCCCGGGGCGACGGCTCGCGCACCGCCCCCTCCCGCCGCAGCACCAGCAGCACGTCGTCGGGCGATGCCGTCTCCCGGCGCAGCACCCGACGGGACCGGGCCCGGACCGCGCTGGCCGACGCCCGGACGGCGGCCCAGGCGGCGGAGCGGGCCGCCGACGCCGCCCGGCACGCCGCCGAGGACGCCGAGCGCCGGCTCGGCATGGCCCGCGCCGCGGCGGACGCGGCGGTCCGGGCCCTGGGCACCGCGCGGGAGACGGCCGGGACGGCGCGGAGGGCCGAGGAGGCCGCCCGGTCCGCCCTCACCGAGGCGACGGCACGGCACGACGCGGCGACCACCGCCCTCGACGCGGCACAGGAGGCGTTGACCGCACTCGAAGGGGAGGTCGCCGCGGCCCTGGCCGAACAGTCCCGCCAGGCGGCCCGCCAGCGCGCCGCCCAGCACGACCTGACCGACGTGGTGACCCTGCTGGAGGCGGCCCGGACGACGGCGGGCGACGGCACGGTGGCACTGCCGACGGGCTCGTTCGCCCGGACCCCGGCGGGCTGGCCGCGCCGGGGGGCGCGACCGGCGCCGGTACGGGCGGCGGACGACGCCGACACCGAGACCGACACCGACACCGACACCGACACCGACACCGATGACGGTGCCGATGACGCCCCGCCGGTCTCCCGGGGCGAACGCCCCGACTCCTTCGTCCGCGCTCTCTCCCGGCTGCTCAGCGGCTCGGGCGACGGCGCCGGCCCGGCATGGACCCGGTCCCGCGATCCGCACGGCGCGCTCCGCGCGTGGGCCCGGCAGGACGTCGCGGCCCGCGGGGCGCCGGACGACGCGCCGCTCCCGGACGGTGACAGGTTGGTCACCGTCGACGATCTGGCCCGTATCGGTGCGCTCACCGAGTCGCTGCGCGCGCAGTCGATCCTCCAGAATGGCCAAGTGACCGTCGCGGACGCCGGTTTGACCGACGCCGCACGCCTCGAACTGCTCCTGGCCGCCCCGGACACCCCCGACTACGTGGCCACCCTGGCCGCGCTGGTGGCCCGGCGGACCGGACGGCCGGTGCGGGTGCTGGGCCCCGGCGCGACCACCCGCGACTTCGGACCGCGGGACGGCACCGCGCTGACCCTGTACTTCGACGGCGACCGCTTCTCGTCCGTCCCGCCCGCCGCGGACGACGACTGACCCCTTCTCGGAAGGAACACCATGTCCGGCAAGAACAACCCGCAGCACGAGGCCGCGGCGCAGGCGGCATCTCCGGCGAGCGAGGCCGCGTCGGAGGAGACCCTGCCGGAGACGACGAAGGAGCAGGCGAAGAAGGAAGCGGCAGCGTCCGCCACCGCCGGAACCGGAGCCGAGCAGCAGGCCGCCACCACGGCCGAACCGGCGGAGCCCGAAGCCGCGACCGCGCCGGAAGCGGCCGGACCACAGGCCACCACCACGGCCGAAGCCACCGCCACGACCGAAGCCACCGCCACGACCGAAACCACCGCCACCGAAGCCACCGCCGCCACCGCCGAGGAAAAGGCCGCCGCCCCCCGCCCCTTCGGCCGCCCCTCCCGCGGCCTGCTGGCGGGCGCGGCGATCGCGGGGGCGCTGCTGATCGGGGTGCCGTTCCTGGTGACGGGTCTGCTGGACAGGTCGGGCTCGGGCGGCGGCGGCTCGACGGACAAGGCGGCCAACGCGGGCACGGTGCTGGACGGCACGGCACCGGACTCCGGCGCGGGCGCCTACGGCACGGCGGCCCCCGACCCGTCCTCCGCCTCCCCCTCCCCCTCCCCGAGCGGCAGCAAGGGCGACGGGGACGACGGCAAGGGCAAGTCGGGGGCGGGCGCGGCGGGAGCGGTCGCGGAGAGCACGAAGGAGGAGTCCCCCGAGGCGACGAAGAAGAGCGCCGAGAAGAAGTCGTCCACGTCGAAGAAGACCGCCGCCAAGCCGACCGTGACGGCGACGGTGACGACGGCCCCCGGCGCCACGCTCTACAGCCACGCCTCGAACCGCTGCATCGAGATGGCGTCCCACAAGGGCTCGGACGGCTCACCACTGCGGATCGCCGACTGCAACGGCAAGGACTACCAGAAGTGGGACTTCCGCTCCGACGGCACGATCCGCTCGATGGGCCTGTGCATGGACGTGGCCTGGGGCTCGCACGACAACGGCGCGGTGATCCAGATCGCCTGGTGCAGCGGCAACCCGGCCCAGCAGTTCGTGCTGAGCGAGGGCCACGACCTGGTCAACCCGCAGTCCAATAAGTGCGTCGACGTCCAGGACGCGAACACCGCCGCCGGCACCCCCTTGCAGCTCTGGGACTGCAACGGCCAGGACAACCAGAAGTGGAGCACCCGCTGAGCCGTGCCCGGGTCCGTGCCCGAGTCCCCGTCAGCCCTCGGAAACCGTCATCTCCCCCAGCAGCGACCAGTCGTCCTGGGGCACCTTGACGTTGATGACCCTGGGCGTCGCGACCAGGTGCGGCGGCAGGGTCCGCTGTGCCGCCCTGAAGTGGGCCGAGCCCACGTGTGCCGCGCCGGCCTCGTCGTCGCGGAAGGCCTCCACCAGGACGTACTCGGTCGGGTCGTCGAGGCCGCGGGACCAGTCGAACCAGAGGCAGCCCGGCTCGGCCCGGGTCGCCCGGGTGAACTCGGCCACCACCTCGGGCCACCGGTCGGCGTACTCGGGACGGACACGGAACTTCACGGTGATGAAAATCAACGGGTTGCCTCCTTGGTCATGTGGTGCGGGGTCATGTGGCGGGGTCACGGGGTGAGGATCGCCCGCCCCCGGATCCGGCCGCTGCCCAGGTCGTCCAAGGCGTCCTGGAACCGGTCCAGAGGGTACTTCGCGGTGTGCAGCCGCACCCGGCCCCGCGCCGCGAGGACCATCAGTTCGCACAGGTCGTTGTAGGAGCCGACGAGGTTGCCGATGAAGTTGATCTCGGCGGAGATGATGTCGATGGTCGGGACGTCGATGTTCTCGCCGTAGCCGACCACGTGGTAGTCGCCGGCCTGGCGCAGCATGCCGACGCCGTCCTTGGTGGCACCGCCCTCGCCGACGAAGTCGATGACCGCCTCCGCCCCGTGTCCGCCGGTCAGTTCGCGCACCCGGTCCACCTGGCCGCCGTCGGCGACCACCCCGTGGTCGGCCCCGATGGAGACGGCCAGGGACACCGCGTCGGCGTTGCGGTCGACGGTGATGATCTCGGCGGCGGTGATGGCCTTGAGCACCTGGACGCCGATGTGGCCGAGGCCGCCCGCGCCGATCACGACGCAGCGGTCGCCCGGCCGCAGTTTCCGGGCCGCCTTGGCCGCGGCGTGGTACGCCGTCAGGCCCGCGTCGGCGAGGGCCGCGACGTCGGCCGGTTCGAGGGAGTCGTCGATCCGTACGACGCTGCGCGCGGAGGTCTTCAGAAACTCCGCGTAGCCGCCGGCCGTGTCGATGCCGGGGAAGCGGCTGTGCTCGCAGTGCACGTCGTCACCGCCCCGGCAGGCCCGGCACAGTCCGCAGGTGATCAGCGGATGCACGATGACCTTGTCGCCCTCGGCGACGTTGGTGACGGCGCTGCCGACCGCGTGCACCCAGCCGGCGTTCTCGTGGCCGATGGTGTAGGGCAGTTCGACGCCGGACTTCCGCGCCCACTGGCCTTCCAGGATGTGCAGGTCGGTGCGGCACACGCCGGCGCCGCCGATCCTGACGATCACGTCGTAGGGGCCTCTGACCTCGGGGGCCGGGACCTCGGCCAGCTCCAGGTTCTTGCCGTAGCCCACGACCTGGACTGCTTTCACGTCACGTTCTCCTTCGGCGGTGCGGTGAGGTGGCGGAGTTCGTCCCCCGGGCGCGGGGACTGGTCGGCCCCGGACCCGGGGTAGCGGGTGCGCAGCAGGCCCCGGCAGAAGTGCGCGTTGCCGTCGATGGAGACCCGGATCGACCGGGCGAAGCGGAGCCGGAGCGGGATCTCGCCGAGCGGGTAGCGCCGGCCCTCCTCGTCCACCAGGACCGGGTCGGTGGCTGCCGTGCCGAGGCCCAGCGCCGCGCGCCGCCGCAGCAGCGCGCCGGTCGCCGCCGTGCCGGGGAGGTCGCCGAGCAGCACGTCGTGCAGGTCCTCCTCGGTGCGGTCGGGGTCCGCCCGGAGCAGGCCGGTCAGCGCCCGTTCCATCGCCGCGGCGTGTGCCTTGCGGCGGAAGGTCAGCCGGAGCGCTTCGAGGTCCTTCTCCGCCTCGGACCCGAAGGTGCCGCGGTAGCCGGCGTCCGCGGCCAGTCCGCGGTTGATCAGGTCGGAGTCGTGGTGGTCGTCGAGCAGCACCACGACCTGCCGGGTCCAGTCCAGCGCGGTCAGCGCGTCCTTGGCGTCCGAGGCCATCAGGTACGCGAAGTTGGGCGAGCAGAAGGAGGTGGGGAGCCGGAGCCGGACGGTGAGTCCGCCGTCGGGGGTCACCGCCACGGACCGTACGAAGCCGAGGTCGGTGATCGGCTCGTCCAGCTCGGGGTCGAGGACCGTGTCCAGTGCCGCGCGAGCGGACCGTTCGTACGTGACGCATGTGTCGTACGTGTCGTACGTGTCGCACGTGTCGCACGTGTCGCACGTGTCGCACGTGTCGCACGCGTCGCACGCGTCGCACGCGTCGCACGCGTCGCACGCGTCGCCGGTGGCCATCTCAGGCCCCCACCGGTTCGGTGACGCCGAGCCCGGCCGGTACCTCGATGTCGTACATGGCGGCCGCGTTCAGCCCGAGGATCTTCTTCTTCTGCGCCACGGTGAGCGGCGCGTACTCGGTCATGTCGGCCGGGATCTGGAAGTCGACGAACCGTTCGATCAGCCACCGGGGCGTCCACAGCGCGTAGTCGCTGGAGAACTGGATACGGTCCTCGTCCAGCCAGTACAGCAGCTCGCCGATGATCTGCGCGAAGTACCGCGGCCGGCTGTGGATGAAGGGCATCGCGACCGCGAGGCCCGCGTGCACGTTGGGTTCCTGGGTGGCGATCCAGCAGAAGTCCTCCAGGCGGGGCAGTCCGCAGTGCTCGACGACGAAGTTCAGCTCGGGGAACCGGGTGGCCGCCTTGTCGACGTCCGCCACGTCGAAGGCGTCCCGGTCCAGCGGCCGGATGGTCGGTCCCTTGTGGACGTGGATGTTGTTGATGCCGAGTTCCTGGCACGCCTCCAGGTAGCGGTAGGTCCACGGGTCGTCGAGCTGGTAGCCGCGGCTGTCGCCCTTCCACTCGGCGGTGTACAGCTTCACGCCCTTGAGCCCGAACCGCTCGGCGTCCCGGCGCAGCCGGTCCAGGCCCTTCTGCTCGTAGCGGGGGTCGAAGGAGTGGTTGTACGTCAGCTTGTCCGGGTGCCGCTGAGTGAGCGCGAAGGCTTCCTCGGTCTGTCCGAAGCCGTTGCGGTAGAACGCGCCGAGCCGGGCCGGTTGGAAGACGGCGTGGTCGACGTACCCCTCGACGAACAGGTCCCGCATCAGCCGCTCGCCGCCGTAGTAGAGGTACTCCTCGTACGGCCACAGTTCCGATTCCGGGCTCAGGTTGCGGTGGTAGTCGTAGAAGCAGTCGATGAACTGCTTGCCGTGGATGTTGAGCTGGTTCTCGGGGCGCGCGTCCCACAGGGCGATGTGCGCGTCGACGATGAAGTAGTTCTCGCCGTCCTTGGAATACATGTCGCTCCTTCGGTGTGCGAGGGGTGGGCCGAGGACCGTCAGGAGAACTGGATGCCGCCGTCGATCATGACCGACTGGCCGGTCATGTAGTCCGAGTCCGGCGAGGCCAGGTACGAGACGAAGGACGCGACGTCGGCGGGCTCCTCGACCCGGCCGAGCGCGATCGCCTCCGCGTGCTTGCTGATCGCCTGGCCCTTCTGGAGCCCCGCCTCCTGGGCCAGCCGCTCGTCGATCAGGTCCCACATGTCGGTGCCGACGATCCCCGGGCAGTACGCGTTGACGGTGATGCCGTACCGCGCCCACTCCATGGCCGCGGCCTGGGTCAGCCCGCGGACCCCCCACTTCGACGCCGAGTAGGTGCCGAGCAGCGCGAACGGGCGGTACGCGACGATCGAGGCGGCTCCGATGATCTTTCCGCCGCCGCCCTGGGCGATCATCTGCCGGGCCGCGGCCTGGTAGGAGAGGAAGACGCCGCGCAGGTTCACGGCCATGACCTGCTCGAACTCGTCGAGACCGGTGTCCAGGAGCGGGGTGACCCGGGCGATGCCGGCGTTGGCCACGTAGACGTCGACCCGGCCGAAGCAGTCCGCGACCTCGGCGACGAGCGCGTCGGTCTGCTCCTTGCTGGTCACGTCCGCGTGCACGGCGAGGGCCCGGCGGCCGGTCTTCTCGATGCCGGCCGCCACCTCGCTCAGTTCCTCGCCCATGCCGGGGAGGTCGGCGAGGGCCACATCGAGTCCGTCCGCGGCCAGCCGCTCCGCGATGCCGCGGCCGATGCCGCGGGCGGCGCCGGTGACGATGGCGGTACGGGCTGTGGTGCCGGAGGAAGTCATAGCTGCTCCTGTGCTCGACGCTGAGCTGCCGCACCCTTCGTGCGGTGCTGCCCCTCAGCGTGGCGGCGGGGAGCGCCGTCGAGTTTTTCAATGTGGAACACAGCCGCCCGACACATCCGTTGACAGGTGCAAACGCGTTCGTAATATGGCGGAAACACGCTCATCGGAGGCGTCATGCTCAGTGACAGCACCGCGCGGGACCGGAAGATCGCTCAAGCACGTCTGAAGTTCCTCGCCAGCGCGGAACCGCCCGCGCCGATCGTGCCCGAGGGCATCCGCAACTCCTGGCAGCGTTCCAAGTACCTGGGGATCGGCACCGACGAGGTGGTCGTCCCCTACCAGCCGGACTACGACCGGGAGAGCCGCCTGGTGCGCGCCGCCACCCCGGTCCTGGACCGGCTGGAGCAGTCCTTGGCCGGTTCGGACGCCTGCGTGATCGTGACCGACCGGAAAGGGTGGGTGCGCGACCGCCGGGTCGGGGAGAAACGGCTCTCGGCGCATCTGGACCGGGTCCATCTGGCGCCCGGTTTCAACTACGCCGAGCAGTTCGTCGGCACCAACGGCATCGGGGTCGCGCTGGAGGAGCACCGGCCCAACGTGGTGCTGGGCACCGAGCACTTCAACGAACGTCTCCAGGACGTCTCCTGCGCGGCCGCCCCGATCCGCAACTCGGTCACCGGGCGGATCGAGGGGGCGATGAACCTGACCTGCTGGAACGGCCCGGCGCGGGCCCTGATGGCGGCGCTGGTGCGGGAGGCCGCCGGTGACATCGAGCGGGTGATGTACGAGTTCAGCAGCTCGCACCAGCGGGCGCTGCTGGAGGCGTTCCAGCAGGTGACGCACTACGGTGACCGGCCGGTGCTGTGTCTCGGCCAGGATCTGGTGCTGGCCAGTCCGGCGGCCACGGCACGGCTCACCGGCGACGACCACCGGCTGCTGCACGAGGCCGCCGCCGAACTGGGGCACGCGCCGCGGGTCCGCAAGGAGGTGCGGCTGACCGGCGACAAGACCGTGTTGATGCGCTGCCGCCAGGTCGACAGCCCGGCGGGCGCGGCCGGCTACCTGCTGGAGCTGGCCTTCACCGACCGCCCCGCCGAACGGGCCGGGTCCCGCTCCCGTTCCGCCGAGAAACCGGACCCGGCCGGGCCGTGGCCGCTGCCGGGCCTGGCCGGCACCGACCCGGCGTGGAACGCGGTCTCCCGTACGGTGTCCCGCTGCGCCCGCGACCGGACGCCGCTGCTGCTGCACGGCGAGACCGGGACGGGGAAGACCGCGCTGGTCCGGGCCGCGCACGCGCTGACCGGGGCGGCCACGGCACCCGTGGTCGTGGACGCCGCCGCGGCCGGCCCCGGCCTGTCGTCGGCGCTGCGCGCGGCGCCCGCCGGACCGGGCCGCGCCCTGCTCCTGCGGAACGTCGACGCGGTGCCCGCCGAGCAGGCGCCCGCCGTCGCCGGGGCGCTGGCCGCCGCGGCGGCCGGCGGCACCTGGGC